>JAGOQT010000267.1 GCA_018007255.1 Phycisphaerae bacterium
GTGCAGGACCTGGCCTTCCTTGCGACCCAGGTACTTGATGCGAAACGCCTCCAGAGCGGCAGGGCTGTCCACTTGGGCCAGGTCCGCCAGGGCCTGTCGGCCGATCTGTCTGAACTGATCCAGCATGGGTATCCATCCGGCCCCCGTGGGGGGGCACACCCGGGTCTGGGCCAGGCTATAACGCGGCCTTGGCCGCCTCTAGGACCACGTCGAAACCGGCCGGGTCCTCAATGGCGATCTGGCTGAGCATCTTGCGATTGAGGCCGATACCCGCCTTCCTGCACCCGTTGAGGAACTGGCTGTAGCGCAAGCCTCGCTCCCTGCACGCGGCATTCAGACGGATGATCCACAGGCCGCGGAGGCTCCGCTTGCGCTGCTTGCGCCCGACCCGTGCGTAGACTTCGGCCCGGACAGAGGCCTCCTTGGCGAGTCGGTACGCTCTCCCAGCTGGCCCGACGTGTCCCTTCACGGACTTGAGGATCCGCTTCCTGGCCTTGCGAGTGGCGTGGCCTTTTCGTACTCTTGGCATATCAGCTTTCCTTGGATGAGGTTAGTGGGGGCCTGCTGGCGGCAGCTGAAGGGGCCGAGAAGCAGGCCGTCGTGCGCCCCCATTTGGGGCGACTCGACCGATTACTGGCCCAGTTTGGTCCGGATCGACTGGATCACGGCCTTGTTTCCAAGCGTGGACGGACTGCGGAGGAACCGCCTCCGCTTGGCGTTCTTGCTGCCCATCAGGTGGCCGGTTCCGGCCCGCTTGTGGGTGACCTTGCCCCGGGCCGTCACCTTGACCCTCTTGGCGAGCCCCTTGTGGGTCTTCATCTTTGGCATAGGGTTCACTCCCTAGTCACGTCCAAACATGCACACGAACATCACGGGAAAAGAAAGCAGTATACGGGCTCGGGGCGTCCGGGTCAACGGCCTTGCTGGATTTTTGGCGAAAGCGGCCGGCCGGGGGATCAGTACCTTCTCCTGAACCGGGCAGCAGGGATGTTCAGGAGTCCGCGGTACTTGGCCACAGTCCGACGGGCGATGCGGGCGAACCCGGCGGATGCCAGTCTCTGCCGGATCTGGTCGTCGCTGAGCGGGCAGGTCTTGTCTTCGGAGTCGATCATCCGCTGCAACTGGACCCGGATGGCCTCCCAGCTGTGCTCCTGCCCCTGTTCGTCCCCCGTGCCGCCACTGAAGAACTTGCGAAGGGGCAGAATGCCCCAGGGACACTGCATGTGCTTGCCCGCAGCCGCGCGGGAGACCGTGGCCACATGAACGCCCACGTCCTCGGCCACCTTGCCCATGGGAAGGGGCTTGAGGTACAGAGGGCCCTTGTCGAAAAACTCCCGCTGGTGGTGGACGATCGCGCGGGCGACCTTGAGCAGGGTATGCCTGCGCTGTTGGATGGCCTCCAGGATCCACTGGGCAGATCGGACGTTGTTGCGGAGGAACTCCCGTGTCTTCTCGTTGACCTGCGTGTCTTTCGCCATCTGGAGGTAGGTGTCGTTGAGCCGCAGACTGGGCAGTATGTCGTCCGCCAGACGGACCCCGTACCCGCCTCCATCGCCCAGAGGCTCCACGAGGACGTCCGGAACGATGGGATGGGTGGGGCTCTGGCTGATCTGGAGACCCGGCGAGGTGTCCAGCCTCCGCAGCCGCTCCACCGCGAGGTTCACCCGGTCCAGGCTGCACCCCATCTTCTTGGCAATCTCAGGGAGGCGGTTCTCCAGCAGGGCGTCCATGTGCTGCGAAACCAGGTCCATCTCAAACGGCAGGTCCTTCGGATCCATCTGGAGCAGCAGGCACTCCTTGAGGTCCCGGGCTCCCACGCCAGCCGGCTCCAGGGTCTGGACCAGGCGGAGGGCCTCATGGAGATCCTGGATCGTGAAGTCGTTCTGGTCCTGGCGGTGGAGCTGTTCCAGCCGGACGCCGAGATAGCCCCGGTCGTCGATGAAGTCGATGATCACCTGCCCCGCCTTCCTCACGGCGGGCCGGGCCTCGACCAGCCGCCACTGCTCAGACAGGTGATCGTGCAGCGAGTGCGGCGGGGCGGCGGCGTTGTTCATGGCTCGCTGCTTCGCATCGAGCTCGTCGCTGCCGGCACGGGAGCTCGACCAGCTCCCTTGGACGTATTCGTCCGGCTCGCGGCCCAAGGCGGCCGGATGCTCGAAGTCATCGGCCCTGTGGGTGTCTGTGTTCACCATCGCCGCCGTCCGCTCCATCGCGTCGTCATCGCGGCCATCGTTGCCGGTCGGTCCCTCTCCGACGGGGTCCTCGGCGTGCGGGTCTGCGGACTCGTCCGTTTCCAGAAGCGGGTTCTTCGTGATCTCCTGTTCGATTCGCTCTCGGAGGGCCAGAATCGGCAGCTGCAGGATCTCCATGGACTGGATCATGTGGGGAGCCAGCTTCATCCGCTGCTCCATCCGCATCTGTCCGACCATTTCCAGCTTCATAGAGACTCGGCGTTGTGCTGGCCCACGGGGAATCATCACGCAGAGGCCTGCGTCTGTGTCCCCATGCTAGCGTAGAGGCCGCGGTTCGTCAAGTCGCGGCGCCGCATCACAGCAGCGTGCGGAGGATCGGATCGGCGGCCGGATCGCCGCCGCCGTGGCCTGGAGGGTCTCAGGTCCGCGCAGCCCCTAGGGATTGCCCGCCTGAAGCTCCTCCCGGAGGGCCTCGCTCCGCTGGAGCAGCTCCTCGCGGCGGATCGGCTCCGACGGCTGCAGGGTGAAGGTCCACTCATATGTGTCCACGATCCGGCCCGGCCAGAGGACCTGCGCGAAGAAGTCGAATGGGAAGGCGTCGTACCAGGGGGCCTTGAGGGCCTGGTGGGTGAGCAAGGTCTGGTATCCCTGTTTAGCCACCCGCACCGTGTAGTCGCCGTACCACTGGAAGGTCACGGTCACAGGGGAGGTGCCCACCAGCTCGTCGTTGAGGGTGACCGCCGCCCCGGCAGGCGACGTGTTGACCCTGATCCTTCGTTCCACGCACCCCAACCCCAGTGCCACGACGCCGACCATGCAACCGGTTGCCAGCCACATCCTCATGGGCATCCTTTCCATGTCCTGCACGCTACAGGGTCGATTATACCCTCCGCCCATCTTGGGGGAAGCCCCGGACCGGATCTCTGCAGAGGGGCCCGGTTTGCGTGGTTGACTTGGCCGGGCCCGGGCCTTTAATGGGGGCATGAAGTCCGCGTGGTGGGAACACCTGGCGCATCCGGCGGATGTGGGCGTCCGCGGGGTTGCATGGAGCATGGAGGCCGCCTTCGAGCAGGCGGCCCTGGCCTTGACTGCTCTGACCGTGGACCCTGCCTCTCTCGTGCCCTGCGACGCGGTGGAGATCCGCTGCCAGGAGCCGGATGAGGAGCTGCTGCTCTTCGCCTGGCTCAACGCCGTGATCCTGGAGATGGACACACGGCACATGGCCTTCGGCCGGTTTGAGGTGCACCTGGACGCAGGGCGGCTGAATGCCACGGCCTGGGGCGAAAGACTTGATCCCCGCAGACACGAGCTCCGTGTTGAGGCTAAGGCGGCGACCTGCTCCCAGCTACAGGTCGGGCAGCGGCCCGATGGCCTCTGGGTGGCGCAGTGCATTGTGGACGTGTGACGGACGCAGGACTCAGAACGCAGAACTCAGGACATGGAACTGGAAGCAAGAGACAGAAGGATAGAGCTTTCATCCTACCTTTCACTTGTTGCCTCCTACTTGTCCACGCTGTAAGGAACTGGCCATGGAAAAGGCGCAGCTCGAGAGAAGGGGGCCGTGTGAATGGGTCGCCCGGTCCACAGGGACCATGAACGTGCCGGTGATCCTGTTTGCGGACGAGGGCCTGATCGAGCAGATGGACTTGATGGTCCTCCAGCAGGCAACGAACGTGGCCCGCCTGCCGGGGATCGTGGGGGCCTCCATGGCGATGCCGGATGCCCACTGGGGCTACGGTTTCCCCATCGGCGGGGTAGGGGCCTTTGATCCGGCCGCCGGAGGGGTAGTCTCGGCCGGTGGGGTGGGATTCGACATCGCCTGCGGGGTCCGGGCCTTGCGGACCGGTCTGAAGGTCCCCGATGTCGAGGCAGTCAAGTCAGCCCTGGCCGACCTGCTGGCTGGGCGGATCCCGGCCGGGGTGGGCAGCCGGGGCAAGCTCAAGCTCTCCATGCCGGAACTGGACGCCATGCTCTCGGGCGGTGCGCACTGGGCAGTGGACCGCGGATACGGGACCCCGGAAGACCTGCGGTTCATTGAGGAGAACGGCAGGATGGCTGCAGCCAGGCCCCGGTGCGTCTCCGATCATGCCAAGAGGCGACAGGAGGAGGAGGTGGGGACCCTTGGCTCAGGCAATCACTACCTGGAGATCCAGAAGGTCACCCGGATCTACGATGCGGCCCCTGCCCGGGCCTTTGGGATCGCCGAAGGGGATGTGCTGGTGAGTATCCACTGCGGCTCCAGGGGCCTGGGCCACCAGGTTGGGGCGGACTTCCTGCCCCGTATGGTCAAGCAGGCCAAGGCCCAGGGGATCGACCTGCCGGAGAAGGAACTGGCCTGTGCAAGGATCGACTCGGATCTGGGCCAGGAGTACCTGGGCGCAATGAACAGCGGAATCAACTGTGCGGTGGCCAACCGGCAGGTCTTGACCCACCTGGTCCGCCTGGTCTTCGCCGACATCCTGCCCAAGGCGAGCCTGACCCTCCTCTACGATGTCTCTCACAACACCTGCAAGCTGGAGGAACACGAAGTGGCCGGCATGCGGAGGCAGGTCTACGTGCACCGCAAGGGCGCAACCCGCTCCTATGGCCCCGGGCACGCGGCCCTGCCCACAGAGTACAGGGCCGCGGGCCAGCCGGTGCTGATCGGAGGGACCATGGGCACGGCGTCCTACATCCTGGCAGGCACGGCGGAGGCTATGGCCCGGTCCTTTGGCTCGTGCTGCCACGGGGCGGGTCGGGCCATGAGCAGGACAGCGGCCTTGAGGCAGTGGCAGGGCAGGGACGTGGTCCGGGACCTGGACCGTCGCAACATCTTGATCCGGGGCGCGTCGGCCAGGGGGATCGCGGAAGAGGCCCCGGGGGCCTACAAGGACGTTCACGCCGTGGTGCAGGCCACGGAAGGGGCTGGTCTGGCCAAGAAGGTCGCCATGCTGGAGCCGCTCATCTGCGTGAAGGGATAGGCCTCCGAACGAAGCGATGTTACCGGAGCACGAGGGCCGGCCTTATAGTAGTAGCCAGGCGTTTGGTTTGGCGCCTCGGCCCTGAGACAAGGGTGGAAGAAAGGAGAATGGCCATGTCAACGCTCAGAGACTGCAGACGGCTCTGTCTGGGTGCGGCGTGTGTGGCCTTGATCGCGTTGGGCGACCGTGGCCTTGCCCAGAAGGGAAGGACCTTCGAGCGGAGCACACGGCCCAGCAGCCCGTCGTCTTCCAGACAGACCCCATCGGCCCCTGCCAGGAGCAGCCCGGCCCCGGTCCAGCGCATGGCCCCTGCGAGTCCTGCGAGGCCCTCCTCGCCGGTGACCAGGGCCGTGCCGTCCGCGCCCTCGTTCCGCGCCCCGGCCGCGGGTGCGCCGGCGCCGGTCGTACGCTCCAACCCCTTCAGAGAGACGAACATAGGCCGGATCGCGCAGAGTGCCCGCTCCAGCATACAGTCCCGATCTCAGGGATTGAGCGGATCTGCGCCCGGTCGCGTCCTGCCTCAGTCGTCCCGTGCGGACACCGGCTCGAATCCAGGACGTAGTTCCCCTCAGGTCTCCAGAGGTGTCCAGCGACAGACCCCGTCTATTCAGGGCGAGACACGGTCCTCTTC
>JAGOQT010000009.1 GCA_018007255.1 Phycisphaerae bacterium
GCTCTGCACGCTGCGGTTCCGGGACAACACGACGCGGACCGTGGCCGCACGCGAACTCGTCAGCGGCCGTCTCATCCAGCAGGTCTGCCACCAGGCCTGCCAGCAGGCATTCATGAGAGAAGTGGGCGGCGGCCAACCCGGCTTGACCGTGCAGGACATGCGGGACGCGGTGGCCTCCGCGATCCGGAAGCTCTCCACGGTCCTGAGCCCGCGCAACGTCCACACCTACTTGACGGACCTGTCCAACGACACCGACGTCGTGGACGTCCGCCCGATCGAGCGCAAGGTCGACCGGCCGCACCGCTACCTGGCCAGGGCCGTCGCATGAGGCCTCTCGGAGATGCCCGTATGACCCAACCGGATCCGAACACGGCCCCCGCAGGACGGAGACGCCGGTGCGCATCCGACCCCCTGCCGAAGCTGTGCGGGGCCGACATCGAGCTGGGAAACTTCATCTTGGGGACCGGCGGGACCTACACGACCGGCCACACGGCGGCCAGCGCCGTCCTGCAGGGGATCCGCGGGGTGGCCCACTCCTACGCGTACACGGGCGCCTCCGCGGCGGTCGGCGCACAGACCCAGGCCCAAGGGGCGGCCTGCGAGAACCGGGACTGGGACTCCCGGAGCAACCGCTGGGCCGGGCACAACACGGCCTACAGCGCCGACCGGGCGGGGACCGGGGACTGCGGCAGCGCATCCCAGTCGCAGGACTGGGGCAGGAAGTTCCTGCCCTCGAACGGGGCCTGTGTGTACATCGACCTGGGGCATCTCGAGGTCTGCCTGCCGGAGTGCCTCGGTGCGTCGGACTTCGTGGCCGCAGGGCACGCCATGCTGCGGGTGGTGCAGGACGCCCTCCACCGAGCCAACTCGCGCCAGGTCGACGGCCGGCGGATCGTGGTCACGGCCAACAACAGCGACGGCCACGGCAGCAGTTGGGGCAGCCACATGAACCTCCTGGTCACCCGCCGCTGCTTCAACAACCTGTTCCATCACAGACTCCAACTCCTGCTCTGGTTGGCCTCCCATCAGGTCAGCAGCATTGTGTATACCGGCGCGGGCAAGGTCGGCAGCGAGAACGGCAGGCCGGCCGCGGACTACCAGCTCAGCCAGCGGGCGGACTTCTTCGAGACGATCACCGGCCTGCAGACCACGTTCGAGCGCCCGATCGTGAACAGCCGGGACGAGAGCCTCTGCGGACGTGCGGGCGGTCCCGACGATCTCTCGATGGCCAGGCTCCACATCATCTTCTATGACCATACGCTCTGCCATGTCTCCACCTTCCTGCGGGTGGGTGTCGGGCAGATCGTCGCCGCCATGATCGAACAGGACTACGTCCACCCGGGACTGATCCTGGACAACCCGCTGCTGGCCCTGCAACGATGGACCCGCGATGTGACGCTCCGGCAGAAGGCACGACTGATCGGCGGCCAGGAGGTCACGGCCGTGGAGCTGCAATCGGCCATGGCCGAGCTGGCTGCGGCGTTCATTGCCGCGGGCCGGGCCGAGGGGATCGTGCCTCAGGCCGACCGGATCCTCGCCCTGTGGACCGAGACCCTGGAACAACTGCGGGACCCGGACCCGAACAGGGAGGCCCTGGCCGGCAAACTCGACTGGGTCCTCAAGCGGAAGGTCCTCGAGACTGCGGCCCGGAACGGGGTCAAGTGGACGGACCCGAAGATGAAGTATCTGGACCAGATGTACTCGAACCTGGACCCGCGAGAGGGCCTGTACTGGCAGATGGAGGCCGCCGGTATCGTGCAGAGGCTCGTGACGGACGGTCAGGTGGAACGGTTCGTACACGAGCCGCCCTCCGATACCCGGGCCTACACCCGGGCCCAAGTCCTGCAGGGGATGCCCGCGGGCTCGATCCTCCACGTGGACTGGGATACCCTGCGTCTCCAGACCCCGCTCCAGGGCGGACGGTCCTGGGGCTGGGCCTCCCATGTGGACGTGCCCCTGCACAACCCCCTGGGCTTCACCCGGTCCGAATTCGACGAGGCTGCGGCTCACTCCGAGGGCCTCTTTGAGACCCTGGAGCGGCTGGTCGCCGATGAGGCGACTCGGAGCGGCCGGCAGGTGCCCAATCCCTCTCAAGGTCCCCTTGTGCCGGCATCTGCCGGGCCGGCGGACCGGCCCTGCGCAAGGGAGGTCCATACGCCCAACCCGAAGAAACCACCCTACGAAGGAGGTCCACACCATGGACATGCGCCAGAAGAGACATGAGACCCTCCCTTTGACACCTGCGCCGGGCGGACCCGACCCAAGCGGGAACCCCTCGCTCGAGGAGATGCGGGCCACGGCCCAGCACTTCCTCAAGGCCGGCAGCGATGCGATCACCCGGGCCCTGTCCGGGGGCAGGAGCGAGGAGTTCCTCCGGGCCAACCGGCAGTCGGGAGGCGAGTGACATGGCCGAGCGGATGTTCGGCATGGAGAGGGAGTATGCCCTGACCCCCTTGAACCCCGGCGGCACCCCGCTCGAGCGTGCCGAGGCCATCGCCCGCCTGGGCAGGCTGGCCAAGACCCGCCTGAAGCACCTGCCCGGGATGGGGCATCTGGACCTCTTCCTGGAAAACGGGGCCCGCCTCTACGTGGACTGTGGCTATCATCCGGAGTTCTGTACCCCGGAATGCGTAAACCCGTGGGACGTGGTGCGGTACAGCGAGGCGGGCGAGGCGATCCTCGCCGGGTTGGCGGCAGACCTGGAGAGGGGGTCGGGCATCCGGGAGATGGCCATCTTCAAGTGCAACGTGGACTACAGCGGAACCCGACACACCTGGGGCTGTCATGAGAGCTACTTGCACCGGACCCAACCCGCGCAGCTTCCGGACCAGATCATCCCGCACCTGGTCTCACGGGTCATTTACGCGGGGGCAGGGGGATTCCATGCCGGCACCGGCGGTCTGGCGTTCACGCTCTCACCCAGGGTCGCCTACCTCGTGCGGGGTGTATCGGGCAACAGCACAAGTGACCGAGGGATCTTCCACACCAAGGACGAGCCGCTGAGTATGCCGGGGTACCATAGGCTGCACCTCCTGTGCGGAGAGAGCCTTTGCTCGCACCTGGCCACGTGGCTCCAGGTGGGGTGCACGGCCCTGGTCGTCGCGATGGTCGACGCCGGCCTGACGCCCGGCCAGGGGCTTCGCCTCCGCTCGCCCCTCGGGGCCATGCAGACCTTCGCTGCGGACCCCACGTGCACGGCGGCCGTGTCTACGACGAGCGGCAGGCCCATGACCGCAAGGATGATCCAGACCCGCTACCTCGAACAGGCCGAGGCCCATATCGGATGCGACTTCATGCCTCCGTGGACGGAGCAGGTCTGCCGCTGCTGGCGGGAGACCTTGGACCTCCTGGCAGGCGCCCCCCAGTCTGTCGAGACCCGCTTGGACTGGGCCATCAAGCTGGCCTTGTACCGAGAGTATGCGGAGCAGAGCGGAGTCCCCTGGTCCTCGGTTCCGGACTGGTCCTTCGTGCATGAATCGCTCAGCACGGCGCTGGGCCGGACACCCTGCAGGAACAAGTCGCTTGCGACCGAGGTCATCCTGGGGCCCGGCAGCCCCGTGGGTCCCCAGGTGGAGAGGCTGAGCGCGCACCTGAAGGACCGCGGCCTGGAATGGGACGGCTTCGAACGCTTCCTGAAGTTGCGGACCGCGCTGTACGAGACGGACACCCGCTTCGGCCAGCTCGGAACCCGGGGCATCTTCTCCCAGATGGACCACCAAGGCGTCCTCGATCACGCGGTCCGCGGCGTGGACAACATCGAGCACGCCGTCCACAATCCGCCTGCCCTCGGCCGCGCAAAGATCCGCGCCGAGTGGGTGGGCAGACTGGCCGGCGGAAATGGGGGGTACGCGAGTTGGGACCGCGTCATCGACTCGCAGCAACACCGCGTGCTCCGACTTGCCGACCCGTTTGCCGAACAGGGAGATTGGCAGAAGCTGGGGGATTTCTTCCCGCTCGACGATATCGATCTGATGGAGACCCTGGTGCCTCGATTGCGAGATCGGGTTGCACCCCCCTTCTGAGGAGGTCCGTGTGCTTGAGCTGGAGCGCAAGTTGGCCGAGAGACTCGACGTCCTTCGCGTGCGGATCGACGTGCCGGATCAGGACACGGTGGTCCTGAGGCGTGTGCCGACCCATCGCCGGTTCTACAACAAGGGCTCCACGAACACCCTGATCAAGCGGACCGCGCCAGGGCTGCCCTTCCTGGTCTGTGTGGACGAAGACCTGGAGTACACCGGCAACGATCCGGCCCTGTCCCGGGCGTTCGCCTCGGCCAACCGGAGGAGCGGCTGGCGGACGCTGGCCCTGACCCAGGTCGGGGATGACTTTCAGGCCGCTGTGGAGAAGGTCCTGGCCATCCTGGGCACGGACGGCCAAGAGCCCTTCCTGCCTGCGCAGGGAGGGCACGGACCGGGCGCAGAGGGCAAGACGCTCTTGGCGGTGTTCGGCACAAGCCTGTCGGCCGCAGCCCGCAGTCAGGCCGAACAGACCGTGGGGCGAGAGGAGGAGATCGACGAGGTCGCGTCCTGTCTGCTCCGGTGGGGACAGGCCAGACTGGCGGTCGTGGCCGGAGAATCGGGGGTCGGCAAGAGCAACCTGCTCCTGGCGGTGGCGGGTCGGCTCTCGGCCTGCAGGCCCGAAAGGAACCTGGTGTCGGTCGACATGGCGGCCCTTGTGGCCGGGGCCATGTTCGAGGCCGAGCACGAGGGCCTGCTCGCGCGGCTGCTGGACCAGACGGCCGCCCTGCCCCAGGTCGTGCTTGCGCTGGAGCACATCGAGCTGGCCGTGTGTCTTCCCAGGGGACCGCTCTTGTTGGCCGCCTTCTTGGACCAGGGCCGCCCGCTCGTGGGCACGATCCTGCCCGAGCACCTGCCGAGACTGCAGCGGGAGTGCCTGCCCAGACACGTGCACGTCCTGGAACTGGCCGAGCTGGGGCTCGAGCACACGGCCCGTCTGCTCGCCGTGCTGCGGCCGCGGATCGCCGAGCACCACCGGATCGAGATCGACCCCTCCTGTATCCCCGCGTGTGTGCGCAGTGCAGGATCGCTGCCGGGCCACCTCCCCGCCAAGGCCATCAATCTGCTCGACGCGGCTGCAGCCCGGTCCAGCCTGGCCGGGGCCCGTGTCCTTGCAGCCGACGACATCTACTCGATGGCCGGCCGTCTGCAGGAGCCCTAGGCATTCTTGCGGTCTGAGAGCCCATCCGAATAGAATAACCCATCGTCAGCCCGAGCCCGGGCGAAAGGGTCGAGGGCAGGTATGAAGGTCATCACAGGATGTCAACTCGGCCCAGAGGCGGCCCTAACCCAGGACCACGGTGACCCCATGCAGGACCAGAGCGTACGGGCGTCCGCAGGGCCGGATCGCCCAGCCCCAAGTGTGCCTTCTGCATCCACACTTCGCTACATCATCGGATCCGCCATCGCCATTGGGATCGCCGGAGACGCCCTCCTGAGGACCTACCCCTGGGGCGTCAACGCCGCGATCTTCGTCCTTCTCCTGTGCGGCACGATCGCCTGGGCATGGCTCAGACACAAGGATCAGACCCCCTGCTGGGGCGTGCTGGCGACGATCTCTGTGCTCGGCCTGTGTGTGGCGTGGCGGGATGCCCCCACGCTCAGGGCCTTGAACGCAGCCGCGATCCTAGCCCTGCTCACGCTGCTCGAGGCGCGCCCAACCCGGACCGACCTGGGCACAGGCACACTGTCCTCTCTGCTGGCCAACCTGAGATCGGCCGTACGGCAGTCCTTGCTGGCCCCCGTGCGGCTCGCGCAACGGGACATCCACTGGTCTTCCCTTTGCCCCCGGGGCCACGGCAAGACCGCCGTGCGGGTATTGCGAGCTCTCCTCATTGCGATCCCGCTGGTCGCAGTCTTCGCGTGGCTCTTTGCTGCTGCCGATGCAGTATTCAAGCACGTGCTCACCACCTCCACGGACTGGATCCGCGAGTGCCTGGGCCACGGCGGCAGGCCTGTCCGCCACCTCCTGTGGAGCCTCGTGCTCGCAGTCGGGGCCTTTGCGGTGCTGCGGCCCATCGTCCTGGGGGACAGGTGGAAGGGCGTGGTGGGTCGCCCGCGACGCCGTCTGGCCATTGGGGTGCTCGAGACGGCCTTGGTCCTGGGGGGGCTTGTCCTGGTCTTCCTCCTGTTCATCGTCATCCAGTTCCGCTACCTGTTCGGGGGCGACAGGCTGGTCCAGGCCATCCCCGGCCTGACGTACGCCCAGTACGCCAGGAGCGGCTTCTTCGCCCTGCTCGGGGTCGTGTCCCTGCTGCACGTCCTGCTCATGATCGGGGCATGGCTGGTCACGCGGTGCGATCCTCCTGTCCAGAGGCTCTTTCGCCGGCTAAGCCTGTGCCTGATCGGCCTGACAGCCTTTGTCTTTGCCTCGGCCTTCCTGCGTCTGTCCCTCTACGTGGACGCCTATGGACTGACACGGTCTCGCTTCTATGCGGCCGCAGTCCTGACGTGGCTGGCGATCGTGTTTGTCCTCTTTGGGGTCAAGGTCCTGGAGCCGCGATGGCCCTTCTTCGTGGGCGTCTACGTCTGCTCCTTGCTCGCCGGACTGCTGGTCTTGAACGTCCTCAGCCCCGATGCCTGGATCGCCCGCGTCAATCTGGACCGCGCCCGGGCAGGCAAGGACCTGGATCTGGCCTACCTGGAGCACCTGAGCGCAGACGCAGCCCCCACCCTGCTCAGCACAGACGGCCTTGCGCCCGACGTCCGCTCATCCCTCGTCCTGCTTGTAGACAACCACAATCAATCCTATGCGACGTGCAGTTGGCCAAGCGGGAACTACAGCCGCTGGAGATCCCTGCGCCTGGTGGGTTCCCCGTAGCGGCCACCCGCATGGCCCGTGGCATCATCATCCTGAGATCACTGCCTCCAAACGCCTTGGGCCGGGCCATGGAAACAAGAGTGCCATGGCGAGAATCCCGGCGTTGAGAGTAATTGACAAATGAAGACCTGACCCCCTGACCCCCAAATGAAGACCTGACCCCTTGTTGATCAGCGCTGGACCCGGGCGCCGCCGCCTTTGGCGAAGGCCTCGACCTGCTCCAGGGTCGCCATGGTCGTGTCGCCTGGGAAGGTCGTGAGCATGGCCCCGTGGGCCCAGCCCAGGCGCAGGGCCTCCTCAGGGGGCCGCTCTGTGAGCAGGCCGTAGATCAGGCCGCCTGCGAATCCATCCCCCCCGCCGATGCGGTCCAGGATGTCCAGTTCGCAGGTCGGGGCCATGAATCGCTGGCCCTGCAGCCAGAGCACCGCGCTCCAGGTGTGGCGGTTGGCGGAGTGGACCTCCCGCAGGGTTGTGGCCACGGCCTTGATGTTCGGGAACTGGGCCACGGTCTGGTCGATCATCTGGAAGAAGGCCTCGGTGTCGAGCTTGGACTTCTTGGCCGCAACCTCCGGGCCCTTGATCCCGAGCGAGGTCTGGAGGTCCTCCTCGTTGCCGATCAGGACGTCCACCTTGGAGGCGATCTCCCGCATCACCCGCTGGCACTGGGCCAGGCCGCCCAGGGGCGCCCAGAGCTTGCCCCGGTAGTTGAGGTCCACGGAGCGGATTGCGCCGGCCTTGCCCGCTGCGTCCATCATCTCGCAGATCAGCGCGGATGTGGTGTCGGACAGGGAGGCGAAGATCCCGCCCGAATGGACCCACTTGACGCCCCCGCTGAAGATCTCCTTCCAGTTGAAGTCGCCGGGCTTGAGCAGGGCCCCAGCCTCGTTGGAGCGGTTGTAGAACACGACCGGGGGGCGAACCCCCTGCCCGCGGTCGCTGTACACGGTGGCGATGTTCGGGCCCCGCACGGAGTCGTGCTCCATCTCCTTGTAGATGCCCTGCACGCCCGCAGCGCGGACCCGCCAGCGGACCATCTCGCCAATAGGGTACCTGGGCATGGCCGTGACGACCGCGGTCCTGAGCCGGAAGCACTCGGACAGGGCATGGATGGGGTTGTACTCCCCGCCCGAGATGTGGACCTGGAAGGAGGAGGCTCGGTGAAGGGGGATCACGCCCGGGTCGAGCCGGTGCACGACCGCACCCAGGGCCAGGGCGTCCAGCTTGGCCTCCTTCAGGGGATGGAGACCGTTGTCGTCGCGGTTTCGTTTGGCCATGGATCCTCCTATCAAGAGGCCTCTGCTGCACAGGGCGTACGCGCCCTCAACCAGGTGCCCTATCCTATCAGGGGGCCCCTGCGCGTCAAGCCCGTCCTGGCCTTGCCGGACATGGGCCCCTGGGCCTTGTATATTGCCCGGCAGGGGATACGATGGTGTCAATGGGCCGTACACAGGGGTGGGCCGCACCCCGCAGGCTTGACCAGTCTTGGGATCGCCAATGGAGAAACGAGTCGCCGACATCGCCAGAAAGACCCACGAGACGGACATCCGCTGTACCATGAACCTGGACGGCATGGGCCGCTTCGAGATCGACACGGGGGTGGGTTTCCTGGACCACATGCTCACGCACCTGAGCAAACACGGCAGGATCGACCTGACGGTCAAGGCCAAGGGCGACCTGCACGTGGACGCCCACCACACGGTGGAGGACGTGGGCCTCTGTCTGGGCGAGGCCCTGTTCAAGGCCTTGGGCGACAAGAAGGGGATCGCCCGGTATGGGTCCGGGTCCGTGCCCATGGAGGACGCCCTGGCCCACGTGTCCGTGGACCTGTCGGGCAGGCCCTTCTGCGTGTACAACGTGTCGTACCGCACCGAACGGATCGGCGATTTCGATGTGGAATGCGTGGAGGAGATGCTGCGGGCCTTCTCCAATGCGGGCCGGTTCAACCTCCACGTGAACGTCCCCTACGGGGCCAACAGCCACCATGTGGCCGAGGCCGTGTTCAAGGCCCTGGGTCAGGCCCTGGCCCAGGCCGTCCGGATCGTGGGGCTGGATATCCCCAGCACCAAAGGCACCTTGTGATCGAAGAGACCCGGCCAGACTTCCGTGTGGGCATGGGGACCGACGTGCATCGGCTCGCCGAGGATCGCAAGCTCATGCTCGGCGGGGTCCAGATTGCGTTTCCCCTGGGTCTGCTCGGCCACAGCGACGGCGACGTGGCCCTGCACGCGATCATCGACGCCCTGTTGGGCGCGGCCGGGCTGGGCGACATCGGGACCCTGTTCCCGGACACCGACCCGAAGTTCCGGGATGCGGACAGCAAGGGCCTCCTGCTGGACGTCAAGGACCGCCTGACCGGCAAGCACTGGGAGGTGGTGAACGTGGATCTGACGATCCACCTGGAACAGCCCCGCCTGGAGCCCTACAAAGGGCAGATCCGCAGGTGCATAGCGGGTCTGCTGGACATGGACTTCGCAGCAGTCAATGTAAAGGCCAAGACCAACGAGGGCCTGGGAGAGATCGGCCGCGGTGAGGCCATTGCAGCCACTGCCGTGGCCCTGCTCATGCGCGGCAGAAAGAGGACCCTCGGATAGGCCGTCCGGGCAGACCCCCGAGCACATAAGGACCCGCGAAGAAATGAGCTAAACGTTTACCATCTCATCTTCGGGCCATCTTGGGCCGCTCCCCAATCGCGAAATCCTCGCGTCCCCATCTGACCCCAATCTGAGCGGCAAACCTTTACCTTATTCCTTCGCGGGCCCTAAAGGCCCAGCCCTCGCCCCGCGGGACGGGGGCTGGACCCCACTCGCATAGAATCAGCACAGATCGACCCCTGCAACAGACCTACGGATTCGCAATGGGAATCAGCGGGTCGGCTCCCACATTACCTGAGCCCAGGTTGTTCAGCAGCGCCCGGGCGGACGGCGGATTGAAGCTCCCCACCATCGGGGTCTGGGGAGTCAGGCCCCCGACACCCGGCAGCACAGGGTCCGGGTCATTGGACGATACCGTCACTTCGTAGTGGCTGACCACAACCGTATAGGAGTTCCCGGTCCCACCCACCAAGGGCAGATAGGACGTCACACCTATGTTCGGAGAGAGCAAGGCGTTGGGAAAGTAGGTCAGGGTCATCAGCGTCGAGGGCAGCACCATGGTGGTGGGCAGACCCACCGAAGGCGAGGGAACGGTCAGGGATACGGAGACTCCCGGCTCCCCATCGGTAATACTGTTCTGGTTGACTTGAAGCACCTGATAGGAATCGTCGGCCCATATCGCCCCGGAGATTGCGAGGGCCACCACTAGATACGTCACTATTCTCTTCAACATCGTAGAACTCCTTTTCTTACGAGCAATCCCAGACAATCCTTTGTCAGTCAAACACAGTGCACACTTACAGCTTTGGGCCGGATAGCCAAACCCCTCGCATCAACCCCGATGACCTCCTTTCTGACCTGGGTGTCTACAGACCGGCAGACCTTCCATGGCCCCGTCTGGTTACTGAGGCAGAAGCCTCAATAGTGTACAGGCGTGTGCTTGTGAGTGTAGGGTGAGTATAGGCCATGCCCAACCCTTGTCAAGTCCAAAATGGCCTCATTCTAGGACGAATCCCAGTCGACCCCGCAGGGCCTGCGAGCGGTTCCGGGCTGCGGCCCCGTGGGCTAGGCCCTCTGCCGGCGGTAGGTCCAGTGGATCTGGACCGCCGCGCCGATCGCGGCCAGCAGGAGCCGGTTGGTGAGGATGAGCATGGACATCACCAGCGCTGCAGAACCCGGGACCCCGTACGCCGCCAGGCCGCTGACCAGTGTGGCCTCGCGCACCCCAAACTCCGCGACCGAGATCGGGAGCTTGCCCAGGATGAAGATGGCCGTACACAGCCAAAACAGGAACGGCACCGGCACGTGAATGCCTGCTGCAAAGGCCGCCAAGGCATAGATCATCGTGCCCACGATCGTATTGGCGGCCAGGCTCAGACCCAGGGACCAGGCGTGGAGACCCCACCCCGCAGTCTGGAACAGGGCCAACTGGCTGAGTACCTTGAGCCCGGGTTCGCGGACCACGGCCGGCAGCGGGCGAAGCAGGTGTCCCAGCCATCGGGTCAGGCGCGGGCCTATGGACCGGTGCAGCACGAGGAGTCCGAGGACCAGCAGGAGCACGATGAGAACGAGAAACAGGACCCGCAGGGCCGTCTTCTGCGGGGGTGTGACCATCAGGATGGCCGCCACCCCCATCACCAGGACGACCAAGGTGGTGGTGAACTGGTTGTAGACCATGCTGCTCAGGACATTCGTGCCCTTGCCGGTCTGTTGTTTGAGGAGGTACCACTTGGCCGAGATATCCAGGCACCCAGGCAGGACCATGCCGTACAGGGTCGTGACCGCGCTGATCGCGAACAGGGCCAGGACCGGGGTGGCACAGTCCTGGCGGCGGAGGATCATGGCCATCTTCCAGGACAGGAGCAGGTAAGACCCGATGGCCAGTCCCCACATGGGCCAGAGATAGACCCATTGGGCCTGACGGATGGTCTGGCCGAGCCCCGCGAGGTCGATCTTGTGGAAGACCCATGCAAGCAGGGCCGTAGTCACGGCCAGCCTCAAGACGAGCTTCAGGATGGAGGCGGTTCGATCGGTCATGGCAAGGCCGCAAGCCCGCTCACAGCGGGCCCTCCAGGGTCCCGCACACGGCGACCGCGCGGAGACAGGTCAGCTGCATCTTGTACAGCTTGTAGGCGGCCCGGCTGTCCGGCAGCAGGGCATTCAGGAGGCCAAACGGCAGCAAGGCAGCCAGTCCGGACACCAGCACGGCCGGACACCCCGCCAGAGGACCGGCCAGGGTGCGGCTGCGGACATGTCGGAAACCGCCGTTGAGCAGGAGCTGGTGGAGCCGCCTCTCGGTCGTCACGTAGTTGTGCGAGAAGTCGCAGTTGAAGAAGTGCTTGCGCCAATTCAAGAAGTCGGGGCTGCACACCAGGACCTTCCCCTCGGGGGCCAGGACTGCCTTCACCTGAGTCGTCAGGGCAAGGGCCTCCTGCATGCTGTTCAGGTGCTCCACCAGATGGATCATCACGACCGCGTCAAAGCGGCCCTCGAGCCTGGGCAGGGGGGGGACCCTCTCGCGGATGACCTCCGCACCCCTCTGTTCGAGGGACGCAGCCATGGTGGCATTGGGCTCGACCGCAACATAGCGGAGGCCCGCCTCCAGGCAGAGCTCGGCAAAGAGGCCCCGTCCGGGTCCGATCTCCAGCACGCGGGCGTGCGGTCCCAGACCCAGCCATCGAAACAGCCTCAGGGACGTGACCCGGGCAAGCCGCGATCCGATGGCCGTGGGCCGGTCGCCTTGGGCGAAGTGCTCAAAGAACGTATCGGATGTCTTGGGTTCTTCCTGCATGAATGGAACCTCACTGGTCCGCCGGGGGTGCGACCGGGCCCCACGCCGGATGCCGCACGGCCCCGGCCCCGGGCGGGCAGCCGCGCAATCCCTCGTGCAGCCGGTCACCTCTTCCTGGCCGCGAGGACCCTTTCGTCCGCGCATCGATCCCTGTATTCGTCA
The DNA here is from genome assembly GCA_018007255.1 of Phycisphaerae bacterium. Classification (GTDB taxonomy): domain Bacteria; phylum Planctomycetota; class Phycisphaerae; order Sedimentisphaerales; family Anaerobacaceae; genus DTPU01. The sequence goes on from JAGOQT010000009.1 coordinate 12,382, forward strand.
TAGACGTCCGTCTTGTACCCGTCCCGGAAGAGGAGGTAGTCCTTCTTCAGGACGATGTCCAGACCTTCTCTGCCCAGCAGGTCCTCGATCCGATCCCACTCGATGTGGTCGTCGGGCCACACATGGATATCCCCTTCTCTCTTGTAGCGGGGGTTCGCAATCCGCCGCAGGCAGTGGGGATACCCCCTCACGTCCAGCAGGACCCGCAGGACCCGCCGCCACAAGGGCCTGCCCCCGACCCTCCGCACAAACTCCCGATACACCGGAGGCCTTTGCCAGTAGGTCTCCGTGACCTCGTGGTCGATGTAGAGGATGCCCCGCGGTTTGACCACGCGGGCGAGCTCGCGCACGATGCGGAGGTAGTCCGGGACGTGGTGGAGGACGGAGTAGGTTGCGACCAGGTCGAAGGTCGCGGAGGGGAGGTCGGCCAGGTCCTGCCCGTTGACCCTCCGGGTGTGGGACAGGCCGGTCCGGCCGAACCGCTTTGCGACCAGGTCGAGGAACCCCGCGGAGACATCCACAGAGAGCGTGTCCAGGCCCATGGCGATCAGGTGGCCGGTCAGGTTGCCCGAGCCGGAGCCGTAGTCCAGCGCGGCAAGGGGCGAGGCCCCTGTCTGCACAAGGGAGACGGCCTCGGCCAGCGTGCTCCGCAGGCGCTCCTGTTCGATCGGGTTGAAGATGTCGCCGTGGACGCCTTCATACGCCGCAGTCTCCGCCCCTCGGTAGTACTCACGTCCCACGCGCATGCCCCCCACCCTTGCGGCCGTGTACGCGGCCGGCCATCACGCCTTCGTAGACCTCGACAATCTGCTGCACGGCCCGGGCGCCGTCGAACAGGCCCGCCCGTTCGAAGGCCGCACGGCTGAGCGTTTGGCGCAGGCCCTCGTCTTGCGCAAGCCTCTGCACGGCCCGGGCGATGCCCTCCGCGTCCGGGCGTGCGAGCATGATCCCGGTCTCGCCGTCGCGGACCAACTCGGGCAGCCCGCCCACGGGCGACACGATCACGGGGACCCGCATCCGCATCCACTCCAGGGCCGCGATGCCGAACGCCTCGCGGCGGCTGGGGACCACCGCCGCATCAAAGGCCCGCATCACCGCCGCGGGGTCCTCCTGCAGGCCGGCCAACGCGACCGTCCCCTGGAGTCCGCGGCGGCGGACACGGCCCTCGATCCGCCGCCTCTCCGGTCCGTCCCCCATCAGGGTCACGCACCAGGACCGCTCGTCCCGGGGCAGCCTCGCGGCTGCGTCCACGAGCAGATCCGCCCCCTTGGCCCGGTCGAGCCGACCGAGGAACCCGACGGCAAACCGATCCGCCGTCAGACCCAGCGAGGCCCGGGCCGCGCAGGGGTCATACCGATCCGGGTCGAACCGTTCGAGGTCGATGAAGTTCGGAACGACCGTGACCGCGACCTCCGGCTCGCCCATGGCCTGCCTGACCGCGATGGCGGCGGCCTGCGAGTTGGCGATGAATGCATCGGCCCGCCTGCCGAACCGCTTGAGGAACCCGCGATAGAGGCACCCGGTCCCTGTGCGGAAGATCGGACCGTGCTCGTGCAGGACCAGACCGCACGCCCATCGGGGGCGGCTCAAGAGACCGACGAGAAAGGCCTTCTGGAGGTGGGCGTGCACGATGTCGATCCCACGCTCCGCGCACAGGCCCGCGACGGCCCCCACCGCAGCCGGGCTGTACTTCCCGGAGCGGAGCGTGACGACCTGGGCCCCGATCGGCAGGGGCCGGGGATTCGCGCGAAGGGCGCACACGGTGCTTTCGATGCGGTCCGCCGGCATCCGTTCGACGAGGTTCTTCAGAACGAACGGGGCGCCGCCGTAGCCCAGGTGATCGATCAGATGCAGGACGCGGATGCTCATGTCACCCTTGCGTAGAGGCGCAGATAGGATTCGGCCACAGCGGTCCAGGAGAAGGACCCGGCCTTCCTCCTCGCGGCCGTGGACAGGGCGGCCAAGCCGGCTCGATCGTGGGCCAGGCCCCGCACCGCGTCCGCCAGCGGGCCTGGATCCGGCTGGTCCACGACCAGGCCGTTGTCCGAGATCAGCTCGTCCACCCCCTCGCAGCGGGTCGTCACAATGGGCAGGCCGCTGGCCATGGCCTCGAGCATGGCGTTGCTCATGCCTTCCTGCATGCTTGCGCTGACGAACACGTCGTGCTCGCGGTAGATCCGGGGCATGTCCTCCGCCTCTCGCCGGCCCGTGAACGTGACCGCGTCCTCCAAACCCCTTGCCTTCACGAGGCCCCGCAGTTCCAGGTCCAGCCCGCCTCCTCCGACCACGGTCAAGCGGGCCCGGCAACCCTGGGCAAGGAGCTGCCCCACCATGTCCACCAGCAGGGGCACCCGCTTGGTCGCAGAGAGCCGCCCCACGGTCAACAGGCGGAGCGAGTCCGGCGCGGAACGATCCTGGGCCGGGTGAAACCGGTCCAGATCCACGCCGTTGGGGATGACCTCGATGCGGGCACAGGGCAGGAATCTCAGGGCCCGAGACTGGAGCCCCTCGCTGCACGCCACGAGGGCCGAGGCCTTGCGCCAGATCGGTTTGAACACGAGCGGACCCAGGATCTGATAGTCCAGCTTCAGCCTGGCGTTCTGGCCCGGCACGTCGGACCCGCGAAGCGAGAGGATGTAGGGCACCTGCTCACAGGTCCGGTAGCACAGCCACCCGGTCGGGAACCCGAAGAAGGCGTGGACCAGGTCGTATCCGCCCGAGCGGACCAGGCTCCGGTGGCGAGCCCCGGCCTTGTGGAGCCACTCGAGGACCTCCGTGCGGCGCCAGAGATGGAGGTCCTTCTTGCGGATCCCCACCCTGTGGATCTGGACGCGGTCCGCGAATCGCTCGGTACGGAACCCGCTCTCCGGCGAGCTGGTCAGGACATCGACGTGGAGGTCCGCGCGCCGGGCGTACGGGCCCAGGAGCGCCCGGTGCGCCTGGCCGCCTCCGCCTCCGATGGGCGGAAACTCGTAGTTGAGCATGAGGATCTTCACGGTCTCTTCCGGGCCACCACGTAGAAATCGGTCTGCATCCGGAGCGGGAGCCGGGTGAAGGGGACCCGCCGGTAGAGCCCGGCCAGGGGGCCCAGCTTGCGCCGCACCTTGGCCACGGTGAACTCGTTGACGGGGTTCATCTTGATGAACTCTACGTCGAACCCGTGTTTCTGCATCCGCCGTCTCAACTGTCCCGCCGTATGGAGAGACGGATGCGCCCACCGCCACTCCAGCGACCTGTGCGCCACGGTCTCAAACACGGTGTTGCTGATCTTGTTGGGGGTCTGAAACAGGTAACTGCCGTGGGGCTTCAGGACCCGACGGACCTCCTGGACGTGCCGGTCGATCCTCGCGATGTGCTCGAAGAGATCGAAGCTCAGGACCACGTCGAAGGTCCCCGGCGCAAAGGACAGGTCTTCGGCGGGCTGCACCTCCAGGCGAAGGCCCGGGTGCTCCGCCAGACCGTGGGCGATCGCCTCGCGGGAGAGGTCCGTCCCGACGATGTCGTATCCCAGGCGGGTCAGCTCGGCCACGACCAACCCCACCCCACAGCCGATCTCCAGGATCTTGTCCCCGGGCCGAAGCAGATTCGTGCGCGTCAGGAACTCCAGGTTGGTCTGCAGATTCCCGCGCTGGGCGTGTCCGGAGGAAAGGGCGTAGCGCCAGCCCTCGTCGTATCGCTGCTGTTGGCGGAGAAGCTGGTCGTCCATAGTGTCTGCCCGGATGCCCGGCCGGCGATGCTCGGCTACGCCCCCTGTCATCCGATCCCGTGCACGAGCTACGACTCGCGCTGAAACAGCACGTGCTCGGAGAACCTCCCCTGCACACGGTAGTGCCGCATCACATAGTCGCGCAGGGGCTTCATCGCCTCGAAACGCCTGGCCTCATCGGGCCATTTCTCGCGGAGCGCCCCCCCGTACAGGGCCTCATACTGCCGGACCGGGGCCGGGTCGGTTCGGAGGAAGCTGCTCGGATCCGCAAGGGGCGACCCCTGGCTCACCCGCGGCCACAGCTCCAGGGGGGGGCGATTGAACGGGAAGTGCCTCTTGTACGTGTCCACGATGAACCTCGGCGGCCGCTTCTCGAACGCGGCCAGGATCTCCGCGACCCTCTCCGCGAGCTGCTCCGGCGGCAGGGAGTGCATCGTCCCCTCGAACGCCTTGGGGGTCGGGCTCATCCTCTGGGCCTGCACATAGATGCCGGGGACCCAGCCCCAGACGTAGATCGGGTCTTGGACCTGCGAATGCTGGCGGATGTACTCGCCCACCTGTTCCCACGGGTACTCCAATCCGCTGCGGACCTCCTCCCACTTCTGGACGTATCCCCGCATCCGAGTCGGCTGCCCGGTTCGCGGGTCCGTGTACGCCGCGCCGCTGTGCGGGCTCCTGGCGATGCCGAAGAAGACGGGCCACGACATCGCGAGCACCGCGAGCAGGCCGAGCATCCCCACCACGACCCAGCGGGTCTTGTCACGGTCTGCACGGAGCCTGCGCCCGTACAGCCCGATCAGGTATGCGCCCAGCATTGCGCCCGAGGCATTCAACGGCAGATAGTACTGTTCATAGGAGTGGGGGCTGATCCAGACGAAGGCCATGTCCAGGACCCACCACACCGCTAGGAGGAGCACGAACCGGCCCGCATCCTCCTCAGGGGCCGGGGGCCTGCCCCTGGAGCGGACCCGGACCACGATCCACGCCACGATGGACCCCAGGGCGAGGGCGATGGGCAAGATGAGCAGCCGGTAGTAACGCAGCACGCGATGAAACGCCTCCGTCCGTTCCGCCGGGCCGAGCAACCGCCAGCTATCGCTGACGTACCCGGGCAACAGCCTCATGACCCAGCTGTCGCCGGATTGCCGGACCTCCCGGACCTCCGTATCCGCACTCGGGGCCCGGCCCGTGTCGGCCTCGTACTTCAACTCGACCCCCGTGAGCTTGAGCACGGGCGCAAAGGCGAATGAGTAGGGCCAGTAGTACGGAGAGGTCCCCATGCTCACGTACCACCCGTAGATGGGGACCAGGACCAGGGCCGCGCCTGCCATGAGCAGCAGGAGATCCCTGCCCGCTCGCCTCCAGGTCCCGCGGCGCATCAGCGCCTGGGCCAGGGTGTACAGGATCACCGCGGCGATGGCCGAGACGCCCGTCTGCTTGAACATGGGTCCCCAGACGAGCAAGGCCCCGTCCAGCACGGCCCACCACCATTTTCCGTTCAGTCGGTACAGGATGAACAGGCAGATCCCCATGACCATGAAGGCGATCATGAACTGCTCTTTAACGTTGCCGTACTTGGCGATCAGCGGCGCGGACAGATACACGGATGCGACGATCACGCTGACGGCCCCGGCAAGACCCCCGTAGAGGCGCCGGACCGTGAAGAACAGCAGGCACAGGGCCGCAGCCTGGAGGAGCCCTTGGAGGATCTTGGAGCCGGTCTCGTTGAACCCGGACAGGGTCACACCGAGCATGTTCACCAGGAGCGTACCGGCCTGGGCGCTGGGCTTCTCCTCGAAGCCCACACGGGCCCCAGACAGGACGTGTTGGGCAGAGTACACGTACGACCCGCTGTCAAATGCGTCGGGGCACCGGAGCTCGAAGTACTTGCCCAGAACGAATGGGATCCCCGCAAGGATCAGGACCGCGCAGGCCGTCCACACGGCCCTTGTGCTGCCCTGCGCGGGCTGCGCCGGACTCGACGGATGCGGGGCTGCAGGCCTCCTTCTGTGCGGAGATCCGCTCATGTCCGGTCTCCCTGCCCCTCCGCCAGGCCGAGGACCTCCCGGATGACGTAGGTGGCACGGTTCTGGGACTCGTGGTAGGTCCTGACCAACAACTCGGCCAGCAGGCCCATCAGGACGAATTGGACGGTGGTGACGCCCAGCACTGCGCTGAGGAGCAACATGGGGTTGCCGCTCATGTCCACGCCCCGGTTGACCTTCTCCGAGACGACCAGCAGGCCGAAGAGCACGGAGAAGAGGCCCGTCAGTCCCCCAAGCCCGCCGAAGATGTAGATCGGCTTGGTCGAATACGACCCCAGGAACTTGAGTGTGATCAGGTCCAGGAGGACCTTGAAGGTCCGGCCCAGTCCGTACTTGGCGACCCCTGCGGTGCGGGGCCTGTGGTGGACTTCGACCTCCGCGATCCGGGCCCCCGCCCAACTGGCGATCGCAGGGATGAACCGGTGCATCTCGCCGTAGAGCCGGGTCTCGTGCAGGACCTCCCGGCGGTAGGCCTTGAGCGTACACCCGTAGTCGTGAATCCGCACGCCCGTGACCCAGGCAATCAGGCTGTTGGCGATCCTGGACGGCAGGCGCCGGGTCAAAGCCTTGTCCTTGCGACGCCGTCGCCACCCGCTGACCACGTCGAAGCCCTCGTTGAGCTTGTCCATCAGCATGGGGATGTCGGCCGGGTCGTTCTGCAGGTCCGCGTCCAGGGCGACGATGACCTCCCCCCTGGCGTGCGCGAACCCGGCGGACAGGGCGGCGGTCTGCCCGAAGTTCCTCCGGAACCGGATCACCCGGACGTGGGGGTCTCTCTGGTGCAGGCCCGCGAGGATCTCGAAGGAGCGGTCCGTGCTCCCGTCGTCCACAAACAGGACCTCATAGTCGCCCACGCCCGTGAGGGCTTGGGTGATCTCCTGATAGAGGACTGCCAGGTTGTCCTCTTCATTGAGCAGGGGCACGACCACCGAGATCTGCGGCAAGGCCGTCTGGGCCATGGACTGATCCATTCAGCGCTCCACAAAAGGGCCGGCCCATCCTAACCCGGGCCAAGGGGGTTTTCAATCCAGTACCTCACCGGGCGGCCGGCCCAGACCCGCTCGGGCCCCTCCAGCAAGGCCACTGGCCCGCCCCCTCAGACCATACCCTGCCTGAGACCACCTGGCGACCTCTTGATCCAGGTGGACAGAATGCAGTGCAGCGGTCCACACCGACCAACCTCCCCAGGACGCCATGGCTCAAGAGGCATCAATGCTCATAGCTCCAATATTTACAATGACTTAGAGCACAAGACGTGACCCAGGAGCACTGGGGCCGTGACTGGATCTGCAGCCATTCGCAAAATGGCTAAGAAAAAACGCATTTTGATGACACCACAGGCCACATATGCCCTATAATGTAGGTCAGCCCTGTAGTGCTAAGCCTGATCCGGAGGAGGCAAGTCGTTGCCTCCATGAGTGCCTGCGTCATCCATAACTCTTGGACACAGGTCGCGGGCGTCTGTGCCTTGGTGCGTGGCCAGAGCACGATGGTTGTCATTTTGAGAGTGGAATGCGAAGGAGGACTGTGTATGGCGAAGCGATGGTTACTCTTCATTTGTGTGGTTGGGATGGTGAGTCTGCCCATTGCAGCCTATGGCAAGTTGGTCAATCAGTACACATTTGAGGATGGCACAGCCAAGGACCGCGTAGGCGGCGCAGACGCCAATCTGGTCGGCGATGCCAAGGTCGTGGGCGGCTCGCTGGTCCTGGACGGGGACGGCGACTGGATGGCCATGCCCGGCGCAAAGATCGCCATGAACACCTTTGACGAGGTGTCCGTCGAGGCCTGGTTCACCTCCGTGGAAGGCGGCAACACCGGCTTCCATATGCTGGCCGCGTTCGGCGAGGAGGCCACCGGGGCACTGGATTGGGCGGGATACAAGTACCTCTTCATCTCGCCTGCCCGCGGAGACAACGTCAGCCGTGCAGCGATCATGACCCGGTCCATGGGCAGCGATCCCTGGGCCCAGGAGACGGGTGTCAGTGCAACGGTCGAGCACGATGACGGTGTGCAGCATCACTTCGTGGCCACAGTCAATGCCACGGACATCGCCTTCTACATCGACGGCGAGCTGATCGGCACCCAGGCCTTGGACCCCAACAACGCCATCAGCGGTATCGGGACCGCAGTGGCCTATGTGGGCAAGGGCGTGTATCCGGCCGATCCCCTGTGGAAGGGCTCGGTCGAGGAGTTCAGCATCTATAACACCGCCCTGTCCGAGGAGCAGGTCCTGAACAAGTTCTTTGCAGGCCCGGCCAAGCTCCCTGTGAACCAGTACACCTTTGAGGACGGCACGGCCAGGGACATCGCAGGCGGCGCGGACGCCAATCTCGTGGGCAATGCAGCGATCGTGGGCGGCTCTCTGGTCCTGGATGCCAACAACTCCTGGATGGAGATGCCCGGTGCACAGATCGCCATGAACACCTTCCCCGAGCTGTCCATTGAGGCCTGGTTCACCTCCGTGGCGGGCGGCAACACCGGCTTCCATATGCTGGCCGCGTTCGGCGAGGAGGCCACCGGGGCACTGGATTGGGCGGGATACAAGTACCTCTTCATCTCGCCTGCCCGCGGAGACAACGTCAGCCGTGCAGCGATCATGACCCGGTCCATGGGCAGCGATCCCTGGGCCCAGGAGACCGGTGTCAGTGCAACGGTCGAGCACGATGACGGTGTGCAGCACCACTTTGTGGCCACGGTCAATGCCACGGACATCGCCTTCTACATCGACGGCGAGCTGATCGGCACCCAGGCCTTGGATCCCAACAACGCCATCAGCGGTATCGGGACTGCAGTGGCCCGCGTGGGCAAGGGTGTGTATCCGGCCGATCCCCTGTGGGCGGGCTCGGTCGAGGAGTTCAGTATCTACCGCAGTGCCCTGAATGCAGACCAGGTCCTGACCAAGTTCTTTGCAGGCCCGGCCAAGCTCCCTGTGAACCAGTACACCTTTGAGGACGGCACGGCCAAGGACAGCGCAGGCGGCGCGGACGCCAATCTCGTGGGCGATGCGGCCATCGTTGACGGGTCGCTGGTCCTCGACGGGAGCGATGCCTGGATGGCCATGCCCGGCGCACAGATCGCCATGAACACCTTTGATGAGGTGTCCGTCGAGGCGTGGTTCACCTCCGTAGAAGGCGGCAACACCGGCTTCCATATGCTGGCCGCGTTCGGCGAGGAAGGCACAGGGGCCGCCGCAACCGCAGGGTACAAGTACCTCTTCATCTCGCCTGCCCGCGGGGACAACGTCAGCCGTGCAGCGATCCAGACCAAGTCCATGGACAGCAGTCCATGGGACGATGAGACCGGTGTCAGTGCCACGGTCGAGCACGATGACGGTGTGCAGCACCACTTTGTGGCCACGGTCAATGCCACGGACATCGCCTTCTACATCGACGGCGAGCTGATCGGCACCACCGCCCTGGCCGAGGGCAATGCGATCAGCGGCATCGGGACCGCAGCGGCCTTTGTGGGCAAGGGCGTGTACCCTGCCGACCCCCTGTGGAAGGGCTCGGTCGAGGAGTTCAATGTGTACCGCAGCGCCCTGACCGCAGACCAGGTCCTGACCAAGTTCTTTGCCGGTCCTGCGAAGTAGGGTTTCTGAACACCGAAGGGCCCTTGAACGACAAGGGCTGTTTGGAGGTGAACATGGGGCCTGGTCCGCATGGGACCAGGCCCCTTTCTATGTTGTTCTCCAGGGACGCGTGGGGTCCACGGAGGAGACTTCGGACAGCGGTCGGCGCGTCGTCCGGAGGGTCCAGACCTGTGTCCGTTAGCCCGCATTTCTCACGAGGCTTCGGACGGCCGAGGCGGAAGTGAGGCTGTGGACTTGCGTGGGTGCGTTTGAGAGGCAGATGCACCTGGGACAGGTTGTTCTGAGCGCGGCATGTTGGCCGGATGCAAGGCCGCAGGTCTCGTTTGCCCGGAGGCGTACCCAGGGCGGTACGTCGAGGACAAACGGGACCGAGAACGCGGCAGCCGGACAACAGGACCGCTCAGAACCGAAGGCTCGTGAGAAGTGCGGGCTAGTCCTCCACGCGTTCGATCCGGATCGCCTCGCCGTCCTCGACGGTGCCGAAGTCCTCGGGCCGGTCCTCCACCTTGCCAAAGACGTTCACCGGGCTGGCGGCACGGGGTTCAGGACCCGGGCTGGCCGGTGTTGGGCCCCAGAACACGCACAGGGCCCGGCCAGGAGGCCAGTAGGCGACATCCCCCACGTGGACGTCCGCACGCGCGTCCGGGGCGAGTCGGACCTGGACAGGGATGTCGAAGTAGATCTCGTCTCCCCACCGGTTCACCGTGCCCTCAATAGGCAGGGCGTCCCAGATGGCCGAGGCCGTCTCGCCGGTGTTCAAGGAGGCCTCCTTGGCGACTCGTTTCGTTCGGAAGCGTATCTTCTTCACGCGGGCATCGTACCGGATCGTTCCCTGTCCTGCAATCCCACAGACACATCCTGTTATGCAGGCCCGGGCCCTCTCTGGGGCGTCGAGGGCGTGGTGTTGACAGTGCGGCACGAATCGCGTACATAGGTCTACGTAGAAGATCAGGCTCGTTTCGCGTACTGGAATCGGGGAACCTTAAAGGGAGCTCCTATGAACAGGGCCCGCAAGATCGTGATGCCGGTACTCGGCCTCCTGGCCAGTTGGATGTTCTTAGACCATGCTGCCCCATCCGGCGCTGCCGCGGGGGACCCTCCGCCCGGCGATGCGGGTCGCAGCCTCGCGCCTTACTTCACGCCGGCCACACCGGGCGTCAAGGCGACCGATCCCGACGGCTTCCTCCAGCGGTGGCTCCTCCTCGAGCCGATCAACAAACCGAACCGCACCAACACGGGGTTTACCGAAAGCTACATCCGGAGCACTTTCAGTACCGAGTACTTCCCCGACCAGTTCACCGGGGTTCCTCGCGACGGCGACAAGGTGACGGTTGCCGGCGAGGAACTCGCATGGCACGCCCTGGACTCCGCCCACTGGAACGTCAAGCTCTTCCGCTTTGCCTACGGTCTGAACAAGCGGACCTACGGCGTCCTGTTCTGGGCCGTGACCGTCGTCGACAGCCCGCGGGAGATGCAGAACGTCCGCATGGCCGTCGGCTCCAATTCGGCGTCCATGTGGTGGCTCAACGGCAAGGAAGCCGTCACCCTCTTCGGCGATCGGCGTATGGTGATGGATGACGGCGTCTCCAAACGCCTCACGCTCAACAAGGGCCGGAACGTCATCCGCGGCGCCGTCATCAACGGCCCCGGCTTAAGCGATTTCTGCGTCCGCTTCATCGATGAGAAGGGGGATCCGATTCGGGATCTCGCCCTGAGCCTTGAAGCCGCTGAGAAATGAGCCCTAGGTTCGTGGAGGTCCTATGAAATCCCGTCTCCTGGCAGCAGCCGTCCCCGGTCTGGTCTCTCTCTGGTTGTCCTGTCCGGCATGGGCCCTGGACGGCGAACCCTTCATCCACGACCCCTCGACCATCATGGAGTGCGACGGCAAGTTCTACACCTTCGGCACCGGCAGCGGAGGCCTGGTCTCCGAAGACGGCTGGACGTGGCACAGAGGGGGCGTGCGTCCCGGCGGCGGGGCGGCCCCCGACGCCATCCGGATCGGGGATCGCTACCTGGTGGCCTATGGCGCGACCGGCGGCGGTTTGGGGGGCGGACACAACGGCAGGATTCTGACGATGTGGAACAAGACACTCGACCCCAATTCCCCTGACTTCCAGTACTCGGAGGCCGTGGTCGTCGCCTCGAGCGACGGCGTGGAGGACTGCGACGCCATCGATCCTGCGCTCCTGCTCGATCCCACCGACGGACGGCTGTGGCTGACCTACGGGACCTACTTCGGCTATATCCGGCTCGTCGAACTCGACCCCAAGACGGGGACACGCGTGCCCGGCAACAAGTCCCTGGACATCGCCATCGACTGCGAAGCCACGGCCCTGGTCTACCGCGACGGCTGGTACTACCTCCTGGGTACTCACGGCACGTGCTGCAACGGCACTACCTCCACTTACAACATCCGCGTGGGCCGTTCCAGAAAGGTGACCGGCCCCTACCTCGACAACATGGGCATGGACATGCTCAGGGGCGGCGGCAAGCTCGTGGTGGCCGCCAACGGTCGCCTCATCGGGCCGGGCCACTTCGGCCTGCTGGACCTGGGCGACGGCGTGCAGAAGTTCTCCTGCCACTATGAGGCCGACTTGGACCGCGGCGGGCGCAGCGTCCTGGACATTCGAGCCCTGCTCTGGAAGAACGGCTGGCCCGTTGCCGGCGACAACTTCAAGGGAGGCACGTTTGAGATCGAGTCCGAACGCAGCGGCTATGCCCTGGAACTGGGCGTGGAACCTGTGTTCCTGGGCGGTGGCATGGGCATGAGAATGGGCATGGGCATGGGCCGCGGAACCCGGGGCGGAATGCCAGGCGCTGCCGATGCCAATGCCGCAGGAGCCCGCAGAGGCCCCATGGCCGGCCGTGGAGGCGCGGGCAGCAGACGCGGCGGTGGGATGTTCGGCGGGGGCGGCGGACCCACGACCCCGATTGCAGGGCAGGATGTCAATGACGTGGCAAAGAATTGGCCGGCCGGCATCCTCGGCGTTCGCATCGGCGACTACATGCTCCTGGCCCACCAGAAGTGGACGATCACGCCCGTCCCCAACGCGGGCGGCACTCCCGGATCGCCCTACTTCAAGATCACGATCGCAGGCACGGATCGCACGCTGGCCGTCACCGATGACGCCGAGGTCGTGGCGGTTCCCGCCTTCACCGGCCAGCTCGAACAACTGTGGCGGATCGACCAACTGACCGACGGCACGTACCGGATCCTGCCCAAGGCGGCGTCCGGTTCCAGAGCCCCCCTGGCCCTGACCGCGGTGGGCGCGAGCACGCCGTCCCTGGCCCCGTTCGACGCCAAGAGCGACAAGGCACGCTGGAACCTTAAGGCACTCTAACAAAACCCCTGCTGGCTTCGGCTGGCTGCAGGACCAACCTGCAGCGTCGGCCTCCATCGACGATGCAGAAAACATCGCCTGCTTAGCCCGCATTTCTCACGAGGCTTCGGACGGTCGGGGCGGAAGTGAGGCTGTGGACTGGAGTGGGTGCGTTTATGAGGCAGACGCATCGGGGACAGGCTGTTCTAAGCGCGGCATGTGGGCCGGATGCAAGGCCGCAGGTCTCGTTTGCCCGGAGGCGTACCCAGGGCGGTACGTCGAGGACAAACGGGACCGAGAACGCAGCAGCCGGACAACAGGACCGCTCAGAACCGAAGGCTTGTGAGAAGTACGGGTTAGGCCTCTTTGCAGTTTGGCCCTTCGCTCAGCCTCGGTCTTACCGAAGTCAGTACTTCGACACCTTGACCTGGGGCATCTTGCCCGTGGCCAGGAATACGATCCGCTCACAGATGTTGGTCACCCGGTCCGCGATCCGCTCGATGTTGTGGGCCGCCCAGATCATGTACGTCGCGCGGGTGATGGTCTTGGGGTTCTCCATCATGTAGGTCAGCATCACACGGTAGACCTGGTCGTGCAGGTGGTCCACCTCGTCGTCCTCGTCGCAGATGGCCTCCGCGGTCTTGGCGTCGCGTGCCACAAAGGCCTCCAGGCTCCGCCGGAGCATGCTCGTGGCCTTCTGGGCCATCTGGGGGATGTCGACCAGGGCCTTGATCTGCGGCTCGCGGCCGTGGAGGATGACGATCTTGGCGATCCCCTCCGCATAGTCGCCCATCCGCTCCAGCTCGGTGACGATGTTGAGCACGGCGATGATCTCCCTCAGGTCCGTGGCCACGGGCTGCTGCGTGGCCATCAAGGTGATGCAGGCCTCCTCGATCTCCCAACGCTTCTGGTTGACCCGTTCGTCGCCGTCGATGATCCTCTGGGCCGAGTCCAGATCCTGCTTCTTGAGGGCCTCGATCGAGCCCTCGATGGCCTGGGCGACCATCTGACCCATGCCGACGATGTCCTGTTCCAGTTCCTTGATGTGCTCGCTGAAGCTTCTACGGATCATGGGGTTTCCTCTTTAGCCGAACTGGCCGCTGATGTAGTTCTCCGTCAGTTTCTCCGCGGGGTTGGTGAAGATCCGGGTGGTCTCGCCGAACTCCACGAGCCGGCCCAGGTACATGAAGCCCGTGTAGTCCGAGGCCCGGGCCGCCTGTTGCATGTTGTGGGTCACGATGACCAGCGTGTACTCCTGCTTGAGCATGCGCAGCAGGTCCTCGATCCGGAGCGTGGCAATGGGATCCAGGGCTGAGCACGGCTCGTCCAAGAGCACGATGTCCGGTTTCAGGATCAGCACCCGGGCGATGCACAGCCTCTGCTGCTGCTCCAGGGTCAGACCCCGGGCGTTCTTGTGGAGCCGGTCCTTGAGGACCTCCCAGAGACCCACCTGCTCCAGGCCCCACTGGATGGTCTCCAGGATCTCCTGTCTGCGCCTGAGCATCTGGTGGATCCGGAGTCCGAACCGCAGGTTCTGGTACACGGACAGGTCGAAGACGTTGGGCCTCTGGAAGACCATGCCCACCTTGCGGCGCAAGGCGATCAGGTCCGTGGCCGGGTCCAGGATGTCCCGGCCGTCGATCAGGATCTGTCCGGTCACCCGGCAGGTCCCGATCAGGTCGTTCATGCGGTTGAGGGTCCGCAGGAGCGTGCTCTTGCCGCACCCCGAAGGCCCGATCAGGGCCGTCACGTTCCGGGCCGGGACCTGCAGGCACACGTCCTGGAGCGCGTGGAAGTCCCCGTAGCGGAGGTTCAGACGGACCGTCTCGATCTTGGGCGGGGTGGTGTCCATGCCTATCCAAACCGACCTGTGATGTAGTCGTTCGTGCGCGGGTCCGCGGGGCTCGTGAACATGGCCACCGTGTCGTTGACCTCGACGACCTCGCCCATCAGGAAGAACCCGCAACGGTCGCTGACGCGGGCCGCCTGCTTGGTGTTGTTGGTCACCAAGATCTGGGTGTAATGCTCCTTGAGCTGGCGCATGGTATCCTCAACCTTGGCCGTGGAGATCGGGTCCAGGCCCGAGCACGGCTCGTCGTACAGGATGACCTCCGGCTCCACCGCGAGGGTCCTGGCGATGCAGAGCCGCTGCTGCTGTCCGCCCGAGAGACGCACAGCGGGGGTGTGGAGCCGGTCCTTGAGCTCGTCCCAGACATAGGCCCTCCTCATCGAGGTCTCCACGATCTCCTGGATCGCGGCCCGGTCCCGCGTTCCATGGACCCGTGGACCGTATGCAACGTTCTCGAAGATGCTGACCGGCAGGACCTGGGGCATGGCGAAGATGATCCCCACCTTGCGGCGGAGGATGTGGTCGTCGATGCGGCTGATGTCCTCGCCCGCCACCCGGATCAGGCCGGTCTGGCGATAGGAGACCTGTCGGCTGTTGAGCCGATTCAGGCTCCGCAGGAAGGTGGTCTTGCCGCTGTTGGCAGGCCCGATGATCCCGAAGATCTCGTTCTGGAGGATCTCCAAGCGGACGGCCTTGAGGGCCTCGACCTCTCCGTACCAGCAGTGGAGGTCCTGAGTCTGGACGGCGGCGGGTCTCACCATTGCTGCCTCTTTCGATAGTGGGCCCTGAGCACGATGCTCACCAGGTTCATCAGGAAGACCAGGGCAATGAGCACGAAGCCCGTGGCGAAGCTGATCGCCAGGGGCATGTTGGGCACCTGGGTGGAGATCACGTACAGGTGGTAGGGCAGGGCCATGACCTGGTCGAAGACCGACCGGGGCAGGCGGGGGAGGTAGAAGGCCGCCACCGTGAACAGGATCGGCGCGGTCTCGCCTGCCGCGCGGCTGAGGCTCAGGACCGTGCCGGTCAGGAT
>JAGOQT010000268.1 GCA_018007255.1 Phycisphaerae bacterium
CGCCTCGACCGTCTCGGTCTTCCAGTAGGGGATCGTGTCCGTGGTGTACTTGTCCAGGCCGAAGTGCCTGCGGATGTCCACATCGTAGTAGTACTGATCGCCCTCGTACCCGAACAGGGCATTGCTGGCCGCGATCTGGGCTGCGGGGAGGAAGGGCTCGAACCGGCGGATCTCGGTCTGCTTGTCGGTCAGGCCCCAGGTCTCCAGGTCCAGGTTGAAGTCGTACTCGTCCATGATGTACTGGCGGAGGCGGAGGAGCTTGCGGTAGGGGGACTTGCCCTCGAGCTTCCTGAAGCACTCCTCGTCCCGCCACCGCCAGATCACCGGGCTCATCAGGTTGGCCAGCACCAGGCTGTACATCAGCTCCGGGAATACGAAGACCTCCATGTCGGAGAGGGTGTAGGCCGATGAGGTCTTCTCCAGGTCCTTGGGATCCATGCGTTCCTTTCTCACGTGGCCGATCGACCGGACCATTGTGCCGGCATGGCCCCACGGCGTCAATGCGCAGGGACGCGACAGCCCGGACCCGGGGCTGGCCCTCTCCAGGGGCTCGGGTGTCTATCCCGTTGGAGTCGGGCAGGGTCCGGGCAGCCCTGAAGAGGCCGGAACTGGGGTTCGTTCCTCCCGCGGCCGGGTCTTCCATCGCCTGTGCACCCACCAGTACTGGGTGGGGTCCTCCCGCACGAACTGCTCAATGGCCTTGGTGTACTCCGCGGTGATCCAGTGCAAGGGGTCGTCCCGGCCTGCCCATTCCTGTGGGTAGATGATGCGGTTGACGCCGATCTCGAAGAAGAAGCGGTCGCCGATCCGCCGGGCATAGCCCACCACAATGGGCATCTTCCGGGTCACAGCCAGCAGGGCGATGCTCTTGAATGTGCTGGCCTTGCGCCCGAAGAACTCCACGAAAATGCCCTTGCGCCCCGCATCCTGATCCGCGATCAGGCCCAGGGAGATGCCCTGTTCAGGGGCCAGGGCCATGAGTTCAGCGGCCCCGGTCTTGTCGATGATCCGCTGTCCCGCCCGCTCCCGAATCCCCCGGAGGTATCGGTCCACGAATCGGTTGTCCAGGGGCCGGGCCACGCTGTGGATCTTGAACCCGAACAGGCTGAACAGATACCCGATGATCTCGAAGTTGCCGTAGTGGCCGGTGACCAGGAGCAGGCCCCGCCCCTCCTGCATCATCCACTTGGTCCGTTCGACATTCCTGTACGCGGAGTAGCGGTGCCAGTTGTCCCGCCTCACCCGCCGGGGCGTCATCAGGACATCCACGGCCAGCATCGCGAGCTGCTCGAAGCTCCGCCTGGCCACAGACTCCATCCAGGCCGGGTCCTTGTCCGGGAAGCTGGCTCGCAGGTTCTCCAAGGCCCTGTGCCGGCCCCGGCCATAGCCCCGCCAGAGACATCGGCCCAAGAATCGGGCGAACCGTAGGTTGGCCTCGCTCGACAGCAGACCCAGGACCGCCACGAGGACCCGCAGGGCCGCGTAGGCGAGCCACTCTGTGACGACATGGCCCTTTCTTCTCTTCTTGGTCTTGCCCTGGCCCGAACCGATCATGTGGCCCGATTCTAGGCGGGCGCCCCGCGTCGGTCAAGATACGGACGTCCAGGGATGTCGACCTTGCCCGGCGAAGCCGCCGTCTTGGCGGTTAACCCCTGCGTGGGCAAAGGCGGACGAACCCCGGACGCCCGTGTGCAGGACCCGTGTCACGATCGTAGGAAGCCGCGTCCCCCTGTCAGATCTCAGGCGGCAATGCGTTCGGGTCCGTAGAAGGAGTCACTGCCGCGAAGATGCCGTCCCCGGAGCCGTCCTGCTCTTCGCTCTCCCAGACGACGATCGACCATCCCGCGTCCCCGATCGCCACGTGCGCCTGGCCCTGATCGCCTGGTACGAACTCGTTCAGCCTCACCTCGCCCCCAACCGGTTGGCTGTTGGCATCAAACCACTGGCCATACAGCTCCGCCCCCTCATTGGGATCTGCAGTGGGGCCCTCCCAGACCACCATGAACTCGCCCTTACCGTTGATGGCCACACGTGGATTCACCTGTGCGCCCGCCCGGGTCGTGTTCACGATGAACTCGTCGCCCAGCGGCGCGGCATTGACATCCAGGACCCTGGCCCGGATGTCATCGTCGCTGGCCTTGTTTGGATCCCCGTCCCAGGCCACGACCAAGGCCCCGTCCGGACGTACGGCCACGGAGGGCCGGGCGAGGCCCCTGAGGCCTACTGAATTGACCTTGACCGAATCGCCCTTGGGTGCGCAGTTGGCATCAAAGAGCCGGACTCGCACGGAGTCGGTGGTGCGGTCCTCCAACCAGGATGCGGCCACGTGGCCCAGGCCATCGATGGCTACGTCTGGATAGCGGGTGTAGTACAAGGGGGTATCACTGATGGCCATCTCTGTGCCTAACAGGTTGCCGGCCCGATCCACGCGCTGCCCGAAGATGCATGAGCGGTCGGTGTCCGGCCCGGTGGCACTCACCCAGACCACCACGAAGGTCCCTCCGGGTCCCGCCGCGGCGCGAGGGTAGGACTGGTCCGAGGCCGCGTGGGTGTTGACGCGGAAGTCCTCGGTCAAGGGCTGGCCGTTCGGATCAAGGAGCCTGGCCACGATGTCCTCGTCGTTGGGGTCCAGCCAGGGCCCTCTCCAGGCCACCAACACAAAGCCGTTGGCATCCACTGCAGCGCAGGGCTCGGCTTGGTTGCCCGCTGCGAGGGCATTGACCTGGAACTCGGGTCCGGCAGGCCCGTTGGGCTCGATCCGCCTAGCGAAGATCCCGCCCGAGTCGCCGTCTTGGTCGTAGCTGTTCCACACCGCGATACCCAGGCCGCCGGGCAACACACTCAGATCCGGATCCTTTTGGTCCGCGATTTTGTGGATGTTGACAGGCAGGTCCTCGGCAAGGAGTGGAGATACGAGGCACAAGGTGATCAGCATGGAAGTGAGAGCAGCATTGGTCATGACAGACCTCCATGTCCAGAACAGAGGTGTGAATCCTCCCCGTGGGCCCCGACCAACGTGGTCTGGACCTTGTTCGCCCTTGGCCATGCATGACCATTTCCGGTCTCGAGGCCGTCTCCTGAAGCCACCGTCAGATGGCTCCATCTCTCATTCTGCTCGAGCTATGGCGCGAGTATAGGACGAGGTCAGGATCTGTCCAGGGAAAAGCAGAGCTATTTTGAGGTTTTTCTGGGGGCCGGTTGGTCGCCGGAATCGAGGCGAATTCGGTCTCCGGCAGGCGGCACACATACCCCCGACATGTGTCGCCGACCCAGGGTCTGCTGGAACTCGGTCTTGGACCCCGGCCGGCCGTGAACCACGCACACGCGATTGGGTGCCGGCTTCATTCGGCCGAGCCATTCGGCCATGGTCAGGGCATCCAGATGGATCGCCGGGTCCCCGAGGCTGTGCACCTTGGCCTTGATTGGGGTCTTGTGACCTAGAATCGAGATTGTCTTCTGGCCTGCAGCGAGCCTCTGCCCGATCGATCCCTCGGGTTGCGGTCCAAACAGGACGATGCTGCACCCCGGCCTCGGCAGGTTCTTCCGCAGGTGGAACCCAACGCGACCATGACCTCCCTTGCCCGCGCCCGCCATGATGATCGCCGTGCCCGTGACCTGGTTCAGCCGCTTCGAGTCTACCACCGTGTCGATCGCCTGGATGCATCCATACGTGTCGGTGTCCTTGGAGCAGAGTGGAAACTCCGCCCTTTGGCGACTGGCCATAGGGGTGTCGAGGAACACAAATACGGCCGGGATCTGCTTGTCCGCCCGCAGCCGACGGATGACCTGGAGGATTGTGTCACGGCGATCGATGGAAGAGGACAGGACCAGGACGTTGCCCACGGCCTCCTGGGCCTGGCGGATCACCTCTGCCAATGCGGCACTGGGATCCTCGACCCCGCCACGCCCGACCCCCGAGGCCGGGACCAGAACGGTGTCATAGGACCCCGCCAGCACGCCTTCCGCATACAGGTCGTGCTCCCCAGCTGCCACGTCCCCAACGTAGAGGAGCCGCCTAGAGTCCCCTCCATGCCGTGCCTCCAGGGCCACGAGCGCCGCCCCTGGGCCATGTCCTGCCCTGAAGAACCGTATCGACAGATCCTGGTCCACCTGGACCGGTGAGTCGAACCCGCACGGGCTGAGCCTCGATCGGCAGGCCTCGACCTCGGCCTCCGTGTACAGAGGCTGCGCAGCCTGCCGAGAGTCCTTGGCCTGCCAGTACTCCTGCTCCTCCTTCTGGACCAGTGCGGTCTCGAGCATGTTCAGCATGGCCACCTTGAGTGCCTCGTGCGTTCCAGAGACCTTCCCGGTGAAGCCCCCCCTGACAAGGACCGGCAGCAGGCCGCAGTGCCCCAGATGGCCGTGCGACAGGATCACCGCATGGATGTCCTTGGCCGGAACGGGCAGCGATGTGTTCTCGGCGGTCAGCGGCTGGGAGTCGTCATACCCGCAGTCCAGAAGGACCTTCTTGCCTTGAACCTCCAGGAGCGAGCAAGCGGAGACCCCGGGCCTGGTCCTCTCCAATACGGTCAACGCCATATCCATAGATGTCCTCTCTCAGAAGCTGCCTGCAGAGCCATAGCCTCCTCTCGCAGGCCTGACAGCCCACACGGTCTGGCCTACGAGCACCGGGCCGGGGGCCTACCGCTGCCGCCCAAGCCCCTGTGTGGCAAGACTCGATGTTCTCAGCCTACAGCCAGGATGTCAAGCCGATTCGTCCGTATGACATCCTGAGTGTGAGCAAGAAGAGGGTGGTCCGACCGTGCGACCCGTTTATACATGCCGTGGACGAGGTCGGTTCGGACGACGGGTTCCTGGTCGTGGTCACTCCAGTGGAAGCTCCCGCTGCCGATGTGCGTGGAGCCTGTGAACCCCGAACCCGACCTTGGCAAGCATGGCCGGGATCTGGCGCATGGCATTGCGGTCCTTGTCCTGCTCGTCCGGCGGGAGCCGGTCGTAGGGCACGAGGCAAGGATGGGTCTTCGCGTCGTTGTCCTTGGCCTGGCCATAGCGCCAACCGGCCTGTACCTTGGCTGCCATCCATCGGTCGTGCTCCATACGGGCGAGAAGCTCGATCTCGTCCGGCGTGAAGGCGAACAGCGGCTGGTCCCAGTCGAACAGTGGTGCGGTAGTGCAACCCACGGCCCGAAGTTTGGCCCCAATGTCGTCCGCCTGCTGGCGATTGGATTCCTTGAGGTGTTCCGGCAACGCATCCCACGGGACCATGGAGGAGTTCTGTTCCGGCTTGACACCCGCGGCGACCTGCTGGCGGAGGTAGTCCTCGTGGATGGCGATGGCCAGCGTCTCGTGGGTTCCGCGCAGCACCTGGTCAGGACGGCAGGTCCGGTCCAGCAGACCGAAGGCCCGCAAGTGCTTGAAGCTGCTCGCATCCGCATCGCGCAGCAGCATGGCCAGCCCTGCCTCCTGGGCCATGCGCACCACGATGTTCGGGCTCTGGTCGCGGTGCCTCCTCGTGAGGGCCAGGGCCACCGAGAGATTCAGGGAGTCGTTGTCCAGGCAGATGAAGACGCAGGTTCGGCCTTCGTCTGCACCCTCTGCATCAAGAAAGCCCCCTTGCTGGAATGACGCTGAACGGACGTCCATGTCCAAGGCCATCAGTTCGCACACCTTCTTCAGACCGGGGTAGTGTACGAGGAGCAACCTGGCGATATCCTGCGCGTTCTGGTCAATCAAGGTGACCTGCAGCTTCTCGCCATGGGCCCCTCCGCCGGCCCGCCACCTGCGGGCCGCGTTCAGCAGGAGGCT
>JAGOQT010000269.1 GCA_018007255.1 Phycisphaerae bacterium
CAACCGGGTCCCCCCAGGATCCACATCCGCGTAGTGGCAGTCCGCGACCATGCCGAACCGCACGGGCCCTCGAAGACCGCCTGCACCCAGGCCGGGAAGGCAGGAGAGGGACCACGCAGCCCACCCCGCCAGCCCTGCCAGGGTCATCCGGAGAACCGCCCGGCGACCGGTGTGGGCCGCACGCCCCGACCACTGTGAAGGAGAAGAACCTCGTTCTCTCATAGCCCCATCCGCCTCGGATCCCGCTCATCGGAACGCGACAAAGAAGGCCACGACCGCGGCGATCACCCCGACGCCGCACAGGATCACCACGGGCTCGGTCCGGGACTCGATGTCCTTGCGCTCGGGCAGGGACTTCGGTTCCTTCAGAGGCCGCCAGAAGGTCATCAGGCCCATGATGGCCAGCACGAGCTGCAGGGTCACGGCCACCTGGATCAGGAAGTGCACGTTGCCCGCGAACCGCTGGAACAGGCCGTACAGGATCGGGCCGCTGACCAGGGCCGCCACGCCCGCGCTGCCCGGGGCCTGGGGCACGAGCATCCCGAACACGAAGGCCGCCACCACACCGGGCCAGATGTAGCCCTGGAACTGCTGGATGAACTGGAACACCCCGCCGAACCGGGGGTCGGCCAGGCGGGGGGCTAGGGAGCACCCCACGAGCAGGCACACGACCGTGGTGATCCGGCCGACCAGGACCAGGCGGGCCTGGGAGGCCCCGCGGTCGAGCAGACGGTGATAGACGTCCAGGGTGAAGATCGTGGCTGCCGAGTTCATCATGGAGGCCAGGGAGCTGATCACCGCACCGGCCACGGCGGCCAACATGAATCCCCGCATCCCCACGGGCACCAGATTCTTGATGAGGGTCGGGAAGGCCGCGTCGGGGCTGCCCAACCGCCCCGCGTAGAGCTGGGCGGCCATGATCCCGGGCATCACCACGGCAAACGGCACGAGGACCCACAGGGCCCCTGCGAAGATCACGCCGAGCTGGCCGTCCCGCAGGGTCTTGGCAGCCAGGTTCCTCTGGACGATGAACTGGTTCAGCCCGCAGTAGTACAGGTTCACGATCCACATCCCGGACACCACACCGGTCCAGGGCAGTCCTTCATGAGTGGACGGGAGGACCATGTGCAGCCTGTCTGCATTGGCCGAGGTGAAGGCCCCCCACCCGCCGCAGGCTCGCAGACCCAGGAAGAAGAGGGTCAGCCCCCCCGCGAGCAGGGCCAGGCCCTGGAACAGGTCCGCCCAGGCCACGGCCTTCAACCCCCCGAACGTGGTGTAGACCGCAGCCACGAGCCCCACGGCCCAGACGGCAGTGCGGAGGTCCACACCGAAGACCGTGTGCAGGGTCAGGCCCCCGGAGTACAGGACCGCGGTCAGGAGCACGGTCATGTAGATCGCGACCGTGAGCAGGGCCATGATCGACCGCGCCGCGGCGTTGTAGCGGAACTCAAGGTACTCGGGCATCGTGTAGATGCCCGCGCGGAGGAACCGGGGCAGGAGGGTGAAGGCGATCACCACGACGCCCAGGGACCCGACGAGCTGCCACGCGCTCACGGCCAGACCCACGTTGCCCGCACCCTGGCCCGCCATGCCCACGAACTGCTCGGTCGAGATGTTGGCCGCCACGATGGACACGCCGATCAGGGGCCAGGTCAGCGACCGGCCGCCCAGGAAGTACCCGGCGCTGTCCTTGGCCCCCCGGCTCTTGAAGAAGCTCACACCCAAGACCACGGCGTAGAAGCCGACAAACAGGGCGATGTCCCATCCTGTGAAGGTCATAGACTCTCTCCTAGAACAGGCCCTTCAGGCCGCGTGCGTCGTTCACCGCCCGAAACAGGGCCAGGAGGTTCCCGACGGGCACGTTCGACAGGATGTTGTGGATCGTGTTGAAGACAAACCCGGTGCCGTCTTCAAAGAAGCAGTCGATCCGCTCGCGGACCTCCCGGTAGACCTCATCCGGCGTGCCGAAGGGCAGGGTCCTCTGCGTGTCCACCCCGCCGCCCCAGAAGACCAGATCCCTGCCGAACTCCCGCTTGAGCCGCCGCGGATCCATGCCCGCGGCGGAACACTGCACCGGGTTGAGCACGTCCACCCCTGCGTCGATAAACTCGGGGATGAGAGGGTAGACGGCCCCGCAACTGTGGATGAAGACCTTCCAGTTCGTGAGTCTGTGGATCTGGCCGCACACGGCCTTCAGATAGGGCTTGTACAGGTCCCTGAAGGTCTCCACGGAGCAGAAGGTACTGGTCTGGGTCCCGAAGTCCGTGCCGCTGACAAAGGCCACCTGGACTCTGTCCCCCAGGGCCCCGGCCAGGCGGCGGATGTTCGCCAGGCCGATCTCGCACTGTCTCTCGAACACCGCCTTGACATAGGCCGGCCGGGTGACCGTGGAGACGTACCACTCCTCCACGTCGCGGATGCCCTTGGGGTGCCTCATCCAGGGGGCGGGGACCAGGGCGATGTCTCCAAAGGCCACCCCTCCGATCGTGATGTAGATCCCGAGCTCCGTCCGGGCATGGGCCCTGCCCACGGCGTCCACGTAGGTCCGGACGTCGTCGTCCCCGATCGGGCCGAACTCCTCCAGATTGTCGGCCGGGTCCAATCGGTCCTCGCAGACCGGGTCCTGGCGGCGCACGGAGTCGAAGAAGAAGCCGTCGCAAGTCATCCTCGCGCAGGGCGGCACGCTCGTGTCGCCCTCCGGGTACATCAGGTAATCGCCGCTGGAATCCCGGGTGAAGTTGAACTGCCCGGGGACCAGACAGGGTGTGCCGTCGGGCATGACAAAGGGCTTCCAGGCCTCGGCCCGATACCCGAACATGGTGCTGGGGGTGGGCACGCCGACCACGTCCAGGGCCAGGGCCTCGCGCAGGGCGTCGTCCACCTCCCCGAGCATCTGATAGGGCTCGTGCACCCGGACCCGGTGGTCCGGATCCCTCAGGACGGCCTGTCTGAGCCGGTGCAGGGCACACACCCCGATGCCCGTCTGCCCTCCCGCACCCAGGTCCACGCAGAGCCGGTCCACGGGTTGGTGGCTCAACGCGGCCTGCAGTCGTTCACGTGAAGTCATAGCTGTCCCCAGTCCAGGGCCGTTGCAGCGGAGGGTAACAGCAAACCCCTTGCCCCGCAAGGCCTCACCGGACGGGCCAGGCCCGAGTCCGGTCCCTGAGCGGATTGGAGATCAAACCAGAAGGGGCAAATGGGATTGACAGCCCGGGCGGAAACAGTTACGATTTGCTCAGACTCAGGCAGGTCCCGTCCTAGACCCTGGTGAGGACAATGGCGAACAGGACCATGACAAGAGGTTGTGTTGGGAGCCCTGCCGGTCACGCCCCCGCGTCCTTGGGCTGGACCTGCAAGGCCCGGCCCCAGCGCAGGGAACACCGGGCCGAGGGTCCCTGTCCTGCCTGCAGACTGCGAAAGGGAACGCCAGGCTTCACCCTCATGGAGCTCCTGGTCGTCATCGCCATCATCGCCATCCTCATGGCGGTCCTGATGCCCGCGTTGAATCGCGCTAGGGAGCAGGGCAAGCGGGCCGTGTGCCTGAGCAACTTGAAGCAGCTGACCCTCGCGTGGGTCATGTACGCGGACGACCACCAGGGCAAGATCGTCAACAGCGACGTCGGCTACGTGGGGGAGCCCCCCGTGTCGAACTGGTGGGTGCGGTGGCCGGCCAAAGGCCACGAAAGCACGATCCAGGAGTGGGAGGAGGCCATCCGGGCAGGGCAACTGTGGCGCTATTGCGAGAACGTCAAGCTCTACAAGTGCCCGAACAGCGACTCGCAGCGGAGACTGACCTACACGATCGCGGACTCCATGAACGGCTACTGCCGGTGGGACTCCTACACGCTCAAGCTGAAGGTCAAGAGCCGCGACCAGCTCCGCCGGCCCTCGGATCGGATGGTCTTCGTGGGCGAAGACCCCGTGTCCCAGGGGACCTGGGGGGTCCTCTACTCCCTGGAGGCGTGGTATGACCCCCCGCCCAAACTGCACAGCAGGGGCACGACCTTCAGTTTCGCGGACGGACACAGCGAATACTGGAAATGGTCCGACAAGCGGACCGAACGGACGACCTGGGCCCAGCACAACATCGTGCAGCGGGGCAATCCAGATCTCCACAGGGTCCAACGCGCAGTGTGGGGACAACTGGGCTACGTGCCCAATGGCTCGCCGTAGACAGGGCGCAGGCCCTGCACGGTTCAGCCAGACCGCAACTCAGTCAGCCCTCCCGTACGACGTTGGCCTGGTGTCCCCTCGATTCAGCACGTGGCAGAAGGCCCCTGCTGACTCCATGCGCGATGGTCTTGGCATGCCGCCGACTCCACACGCTCCCCCTCGGAGATGGCCGTGTCAATCGGCATGTCGAAAGTCACAGCTTGCCCCTTGACCTCTTGATTCGCCCTTGGAACCCCAACGGGCAAAAGGGCAAAGAACAAACGTCCAGGGGGACCTCTCAACGGCACACCCGAAATCCGATGTTGTAGTTTATGGGGCCGCCCGGGTCGTACCCGCAGCGGAACGCCACGCGGCAGTAGAGCATGCCATCGACGTCCCAGGCGCCGCCCCGCAGAACGCGTGTCGTCCCCTCGGCGGGCCCAGCCGGATTGGCCGCAGGGCTGACGCTGTAGTAAGTCGAATCGTACCAATCCTGACACCACTCCATCGCATTGCCGGCCATGTCACACAGGCCATACGCCCCCTGCGGACCGTAGTAGCCCACCGGAGAGG
Organism: Phycisphaerae bacterium; assembly: GCA_018007255.1. Taxonomy (GTDB): domain Bacteria; phylum Planctomycetota; class Phycisphaerae; order Sedimentisphaerales; family Anaerobacaceae; genus DTPU01. Next base: position 4,726 of record JAGOQT010000269.1, read on the forward strand.
AGCCGTAAAAGAGAAAACCCCCCAGGTTCAACGGATTGCATGGACCACTGGTCCTGCTGAAGTGGTTCGCCTTGGTGCAATCAATGGTATTGCTGCCCCAGGGATACGGGTAGTAGGGATCGTGATATCCGCCACGGGCCGCATACTCCCACTCGGCCTCTGTGGGCAGACGGTACCCGTAGTAGTCACAGAACGCCTTGGCACCATACCAGAAGACCATGACCACCGGATGGTCAGACATGGCCGTGCCGTCCACGCTCCGGAGCGTGAACCGGCCCTGGCTGTACTCGATCAGGCTCCCCTTATGAGAACCGTAGGTGAGGCAATACGGCTCTGTCAGATTGACGTCAGAGGACGCATACACCCGGCCGTTGACGACTTGGATCACGCCATCGGCCATCGCCGTATTGAGGTAGTGGACGTACTGGGCATTGGTCGTCTCATACTTACTCATCTGGAACCCGTCCAGCGTGACCGTATGCACGGGCCTCTCACCCTCCCGCATCTTGTCCTGCCCTTTCACAACAATGTCGTGGTCTCCCATCTCGAACGTGCCGGCCGGGATGTCTACGAAGACCATGCCCGCAGGCAATTGCCAACTGAGCTTCGGATAGTCCTTGCCTTCATTGATCCACCAGATGTCCTCCGTACCGTTTACCGTCTCATCCACAAAGTCCCAGCCGGCATCAAGGAATGTGCCGGCTGTCTGCATCTGGGCCGTGGTCCGCCACATGCCACCAGCACTTGTCACCTGGCCTGAGGTCTGCGTGTCCCAGAAACAGGCGGTGACTATGGAGTCTCGGTTGTGCCCCACCAGCCCGCCGACGGACGACGACCATCCACCCCCGATCCCACTGACCAGCCCGGTGCTGTAGCACTGGATCACCTTCCCGGACCAGCTGAGCCCCACCAGCCCGCCGACATAATACGTGCCGCTGACCACACCGGTGCTGTAGCTCTGGGTCACAGAGCCCCCGTTATACCCATACCCCACCAGTCCCACCA
>JAGOQT010000010.1 GCA_018007255.1 Phycisphaerae bacterium
CGGACACGGTCTCGAGCGGACCGAGGATGGCCGAGGTCGTGGCATCCACCTCCTTCAGGGCGTAGTTGTAGAGTACCTGGGGCCCGATTGTGCAGAACACGGCCAAGAAGAGACACACCGCAAGTCCGGTCCGGTCGATCTCCAGTTGACCCGCGGCCAAGGCCGCGCATCCGGAGAACAGGAAGGTGACCAGGGTATTGGCCCAGAGCAGCCAGAAGACGGGCAACCGCTGCGTGAGTCTGCGGGTGTAGATGATGAAGATCGCCCAGAAGACGACCGCGGCCAGGGTCAGGCCGTCTCCCGCCAAGGAAGACCCCTCCCCCATGGCGCGGAGGTCCAGGTTGGTGGAGAGCATCACGGCCCCAGCCAGGGAGAGGCCGATGGCGATGACCTTGGATCCGTTAAGCCGTTCGCCCAGGACCCAGATGGCCAGGATCGGGACTGCCACCACGGTCGTCTGGGTGAGCAGTGCGCTCTTGATGGAGGAAGTCAGATCCAATCCCGCGAACTGCAGGAGAGAGCCGGCCCCATTGCTCAGGCCCAGGATCAAGAGACCCTTGTTCCGGATCAGGACGGAGGCCTCCTTACGGTGACGCCACAGGAAGTACGGAAGGACGAGCAAAAAGACGAGGGCGTACCTGTAGAAGAGGACGGTCACCGGGCCGTTGGTGCGGAGGGCCACCTTCAAGGCCGGGAAGGAGAATCCCCACAGCAGGAGGGAGAGGACTAGGGCCAGAAAGTGTTGTTGCGGGTACCTCATGTCGATCGGTGGTTTCTGAGGATCGGCTCCGAATCGGAGTACGACTCACAAAGGCTCATGCCCCCAGTAGCTCCGGATGCAAGGTCCCTTCCATCACGGGCTCGACCGGCCCGGTCATGTGTACACTGCCGCTCTTCTCTGCCTCGCTGCCGTCCGGGTTGAAGATCCGGACATTGAGGGACCGGCCTTCCTGGGCTGGGCCGTACAGGATCCCATCCGCCCCAACCCCGAAGTGGCGATCGCAGATCAGACGGATCGCCTTGGGCGTGAGGTCCAAGGGACTGACGTTGGGATCGATCACCAGGTAGTCGTTGCCCAGGCCATGGTACTTGTGGAATCTGACGGTCATACATACTCCTCGGTCTCGCTGCTCGGGGGCTCCTCGGGCCCTGGCGCCCGGCACGGCTCCTTGTCCCTGAAAGCCAGGACGATCACGGCCAGGCCGAGCACGGACAGGGCGGCGGGCACGAGCCAGAACCAGCCGTACCGGATTGGCCCTGAGGCGGGTACAAAGAGGTCCATGCAGGCACCGGCGAGAAGGTTGGCCGCCAGACTGCCGATCCCGCTGGTGAGGATGGAGAAGATCTGGTGCAGGCCCGTACGGGAGGTCTTGTCGCAGTGGCCGTCGATGTAGGTGTACACCGCTGTGAAGAAGAAGGCGTAGGCCAGGCCGTGGCAGCAGATCCCGGCAAACACGACCAGGATCGAGCCTCCCCACGCAAAGGCCAGGAATCGACAGATCTCCGCCAGGATGCCCAGGATCAGGACGACCTTGATCCCCAGGCGGGCCAGCATCCACCCCAGCATGGCCATGGCCGGGGCCTCGACCATCTGGCCCAGGCTCATGCTCGTCATGATGGAGGCGTCCGAGAAGCCCAGGTGGCGGAGATAGGGGGCCATACCGAAGTAGTGGTATCGGTCCACGATCCCGATCAGCAGACTGGCGGCCGCGATCCAGAGGACCTGTGGTCTCACGAGCACGCGAAGCGACTCCCGTGGAATGACCCGGACCGGACCCTGGATCCGCCTGCCCGGATCCGGGAAGGTCAAGGTGTACAGGCCCAGGACCACTGAGGAGATGGCCGAGAGCTTCAGGGCGTCCGGCAGCCGGCCCCGGACCACGCCGCCCCCCACATCGTGGATCCAGAAGAAGCCGAAGACCCAGGCCACTACGATCCACCCGATCGTACCCCACAGACGGATGTTGCCGAATTCCTTGTTCCCCCCCGGGGCGTTGTGGAAGGTGATGGCGTTGACCAGGGCCACGGTCGGACCGGTCATCAGGGTATACGCCAGGTACAGCACCAGGACTGCGGTGAAGCCGGTCTGCGCGGACAGGGCCAGCATGAACCCCGCGGCAGCGAAGTGACAGACCGCAAGGAGCCTCTCCGCAGAGAGGGTCCGGTCCGCCACGCATGCCCCCACCCAGGGCGAGATCACGGCCGCCACGCACGACATGGCCAAGATGACGCCCGCCTGGGACCCGCTGAAGTGGAGCTGATCCTTCAGGTACAGACTCATGATGGGCCAGGTCGCACCCGAGGTGAAGTACTGGAGGAACATCATGCCCGAAAGCCGTGTCTTGATGTACTTGCGCAAGGGGATCCTCAAAAAGCCCGAGATGATCCCTCCGTGGACCCGCGTTGTCAAGCCCGGACTCGTTGCGGTCGTGCGCCTGACCCCGGGTCCAGGGCAATGGCCCCAGCCGTGCACAGGGCGAGTATCCCATGCGCGGGGGACCTAGTATGATTGCAAATCGTGATAAGACAATAAGGCGGCCTTATTATGCCTATAAGGTGAAACGGCTAAGTCCTGGCGGACATCTGGCGTACAATTCAGATGGTCCAAGACGCCTGGGCCGGCGGTTCAGGATGTCCATGCGCACTGGAGTCGGGATGAGGTCCAGATTGGCAGATCAGGGTCTGTACGAACAGAGGTATGAGCACGATGCCTGCGGCATCGGCGCAGTGGTCCGCATACACGGCCATCCGGACCACTCGATCCTCTCCTACGGCAGGCAGATCCTGGTCAACCTCCGCCACCGCGGCGCAGCCGGCGCGGACAACACCACCGGAGACGGTGCGGGCATCCTATTCCAGATCCCCAAAGACCTCTTTTCTGCGGAGTGCAGGCAGAAGGGTATCCTGCTGCCGCCGCCCGGTCGGTACGGCGTGGGCATGGTCTTCGGCCCCAAGGACGATGTCCGGACTCGATCCGGGTGCAACCGGATCCTGGAGTCCTCCATCCTGCACTGCGGTCTGAAGGTGCTGGGTTGGAGAGACGTGCCCGTGCGCCCGGATTGCCTGGGCCCGATCGCCCTGGCCGCGGAGCCGTGCATCCAACAGGTCTTCGTGGATGGGGCGGGTCTTGAGGACCTGGCCCTGGAGCGGCGGCTGTTCATGGCCCGCAAGCGGACCGAGCGACGGGTCCGGGAGCAGTTCGGCGCACAGGCCGAGGACTTTTACGTGGTCAGCCTGTCCAGCCGGACGATCTGCTACAAGGGCATGTTCATGGACCGCCAGCTCTTCGACTACTACCCGGACCTCGAGGACGAACGGACCACCTCGGCCCTGGCGGTCGTACACCAGCGGTACAGCACCAACACCTTCCCGAACTGGCGGTTGGCCCATCCCTTCCGCTGTATCGCCCACAATGGGGAGATCAACACCCTCAGCGGCAACCGCAACTCCATGCGGGGGCGCGAGCCCATGTTGGCCAGCTCGGTCCTGGGCGACGACCTCACGGACCTGTTGCCTGTGGTGACCCCGGGGTCCAGCGACTCGGCCTCGTTCGACCAGGTCTTGGAGCTGCTGGTCATGGCGGGTCGGAGCATGCCCCACGGTCTGATGATGCTGATCCCCGAGGCCTTTGGCCCCAAGTATCACATCAGCACGGACAAGCGGGCCTTCTACGAGTACCATGCCGCCATCATGGAGCCCTGGGACGGGCCTGCGGCCATCGTGTTCACGGATGGGCGTCTGATCGGCGGCACGCTCGACCGCAACGGCCTGCGGCCCTGCCGCTATCTGGTGACCGCGGACGGACTGGTGATCCTGTCCAGCGAGGCGGGGGTGGTGGAGTTCCCACCCGAGAAGGTCCTCGAGAAGGGCCGCCTGCGGCCCGGCCATCTGTTCCTGGTGGACACGGTCGAGGGCCGGATCCTCTCCGACAACGAGGTCAAGAGCAGGATCGCCCGCCAACGGCCCTATCGCAGGTGGCTGGAGGAGAATCGGATCGAGTTGAGGGGCCTGTTCGACGCCCCCACCCTGGCCCAGAGAGATCCCCAGGCCGTGCGACAGGGGATGCGGGCCTTCGGGTACACCACGGAGGATCTCCGCGTGGTCTTGGGCCCCATGGCGGTCCATGGCCAGGAGCCGGTCGGGTCCATGGGCAACGACACGCCTCTGGCCGTGCTGTCGGACCGGCCCAAGCTCCTGTTCGAGTACTTCAAGCAGCTCTTCGCCCAGGTGACGAATCCGCCGATCGATCCCCTGCGCGAGGGCCTCGTGATGAGCCTGATGCTCTTTACGGGCAAGAAGCGGAACCTCCTGGACGAGACGCCCGAACACTGCAGACAACTCAAGCTGCCGCACCCGGTCCTGACGAACGCGGACATGGAGCGGATCCGGGCGGTCCGGAGAAAGGACTTCAAGGCGGTCTCCATCGATGCCTTGTTCCAGGCAGGGGACGGGGACCCGGGCGAGGCCCTCAAGCGGGGCCTGGACGCCCTGATCGAGTCCTCGGTGCGGGCGGTCCGCGACGGGGCGTCCCTGCTGATCCTGAGCGACCGCGCGATGACCGCGGCCAGGGCCGCGATCCCGTCCCTGTTGGCCGTGTCCGCCGTGCACCAGGCCCTGATTCAGCACGGGCTCCGCACGGAGACCGGCCTCGTTGTTGAGAGCGGCGAGCCTCGCGAGGTCATGCACTTCTGTCTGCTCTGCGGGTTCGGGGCCAATGCCGTCAACCCCTATCTGGCCCTGGAGGTCCTCCATGAGATGCTCCTCAAGGGCGATCTGGGGGAGGGTTTGGAGTCCGAACAAGTGGCGGACCACTACATTGCGGCCGTGAAGAAGGGCATCCTCAAGGTCATGAGCAAGATGGGGATCTCCACGATCCGAAGCTACCTGTACGCCCAGCTCTTCGAGGCCGTGGGGCTTAACCAGGCCCTGGTCGATGCGTACTTCACGGGCACGGCCAGCCGCATCCAGGGCGTCGGTCTGGCTCAGATCGCCCAGGAGACCCTGAGCCGGCATCGCTGGGCCTTCGACCGTTCCAGGCCCGGGGATCCGGATCTGGACATCGAGGGCCGATACGCGTTCCGCAAGAGCGGCGAGCACCACATGTGGAATCCGACCACCGTGGCCAAGCTCCAGCAGGCGGTCCGCAACGGCGACGCGCAGGCCTATGGGGAGTTTGCCGCAGCGGTCAATGACCAGTCGAGGCGACTGGGCACGCTCCGCGGCCTGTTCGAGTTCAAGCCGGGCCGGCCCGTCCCCCTCGAGGAGGTCGAGCCCGCCGCAGAGATCGTCCGGCGGTTCTGCACGGGCGCGATGAGCCACGGCTCGATCAGCAAGGAGGCCCATGAGACCCTGGCCGTGGCCATGAACCGCCTGGGCGGGATGAGCAACACGGGCGAGGGCGGCGAGGACCCCGGACGATATGTCCCCGATGCCCGGGGCGAGGATCGGAACTGTGCGATCAAGCAGGTGGCCAGCGCCCGATTCGGAGTCACCCTGGACTACCTGGCCCACGCCAAGGAACTGCAGATCAAGATCGCCCAGGGCGCGAAGCCCGGGGAGGGCGGCCAGTTGCCCGGACACAAGGCCTCCAAGGAGATCGCCAGGCTCCGCCACGCCACGCCCGGGGTGACCCTGATCTCTCCGCCGCCGCACCACGACATCTACTCCATCGAGGACCTTGCGCAGTTGATCTACGACCTCCGGTGCGCGAACCCGGGCGTGAAGGTCTCGGTCAAGCTGGTGGCCGAGGTCGGGGTGGGGACCGTTGCGGCGGGCGTGGCCAAGGGCCATGCAGACGAGGTCCTGATCAGCGGGCACGACGGAGGCACCGGCGCGAGTCCCCTGTCCTCGATCCTGCACGCGGGGGTCCCGTGGGAGCTCGGGCTTGCGGAGACCCAGCAGGTCCTGGTCCTGAACAACCTCCGGGGCCGCATCCGCGTGCAGGCCGACGGCCAGATGCGGACCGGCAGGGATGTGGCGATCGCCGCGCTCCTGGGCGCGGAGCGGTTCGGGTTCGGCACTGCGGCCCTGGTGACCCTGGGCTGCACCCTCCTGCGCAAGTGCCACGAGGGGGCCTGCGTGTACGGGATTGCGACCCAGGACCCGGACCTGCGAAGGCGCTTCGCCGGCAAGCCCGAGCATGTGCAGCGCTACCTGCTCTACGTGGCCGAGGAGCTCCGGCAGATCATGGCCGACCTGGGCTTCCGCAGGGTCGAGGACATGGTCGGACGCGTGGACCGGCTTCAGATGCGGACCGCGGTGGAGCACTGGAAGGCCTCGGGGATCGATCTGTCCCCGATCCTGCATGCGCCGGACACCTCGGACGGCAGGCCCGTCCGCTGCGTGGAGACCCAGCCGGACAGGCTCACAGACCATTTGGACTGGACGATCCTGGATCAGGCCAAGGCGGCTGTGGAGGACAAGAGGGCCACGCGTGTGAGTCTGGCGGTCCGGAATGTGCACCGCGCCGTGGGCGCGATCCTCAGCAACCGAATCCTGCTCCGGCACGGTCCGGCCGGCCTGCCGGACGGGACCCTGGAGGTGACCCTGCGGGGCTCCGCAGGCCAGAGCCTTGGGGCCTTCCTTGCGCCGGGTGTGACCCTGTGCCTGGTGGGGGAGAGCAATGACTACCTGGGCAAAGGCCTTTCGGGCGGCAGGATCGTGGTCCGGACCCCCGATGGGGCGACCTACCCGGCCCATGAGAACATCCTCGTGGGCAATACCGTGCTGTACGGGGCCACGAGCGGCGAGGTCTTCATCCACGGCATGGCCGGGGAGCGGTTTGCCGTGCGCAACAGCGGGGCCACGGCCGTGGTCGAGGGGATCGGCGACCACGGGTGCGAGTACATGACCGGAGGCCTCGTGGCCGTGCTCGGCAAGACGGGGCGCAACTTCGGGGCTGGGATGAGCGGAGGGATCGCCTACGTCCTGGATGAGGGACAGTTGTTCGATACCCTCTGCAACCTGGACATGGTGGACCTGGAGACGGTCTGGCGGGAGGAGGACAGGGACCGGCTCCGTGACTTGATCGAACGCCACCTCCACTGGACCGGCTCGGCCCGGGCCAGGGAGATCCTCGGGGCCTGGCCGACCGTGGTCGGCAAGTTCGTGAAGGTCATGCCGATCGACTACCGCAAGGCCCTGGAACGGATTCGCGAGGAAGAGCACCGGGACACGGACACCACACCCGCGACCGAGGAGGTGTTCCATGGGTGAGCTGCGAGGCTTCATGAAGGTTCGCCGCCAGGACGTCGGCCACAGGCCCGTGGAGCAGCGGATCACCGACTTCCACGAGATCGATCTGCCCCTGTCTCCGGACGACCTCCGCAACCAGGCGGCCCGTTGCATGGGGTGCGGCATCCCGTTCTGCCACGGGGCGGGCTGCCCTGTGGACAACTTGATCCCGGACTTCAACGACCTGATCTTCCGCGACCGGTGGGAGCAGGCCTGCCAGATCCTGCATTCGACCAACAACTTCCCCGAGTTCACGGGCCGCGTGTGTCCGGCCCCGTGCGAGGCGGCCTGCACCCTCTCCGTGAACGACGATCCGGTCCTGATCCGGCACATCGAGCTGCAGATCGTGGAGCGGGGTTTCCAGGAGGGCTGGATCCGGGCGCAGCCCCCGGCAGCCCCCAGCGGCAAGCACGTGGCGGTGATCGGCTCCGGCCCTGCCGGCCTGGCCGCGGCCCAGCAACTGGCCCGCGCAGGGCACCGCGTCCTGGTGATCGAGCAGGACGAGCGGCCGGGGGGCATGCTCCGTTACGGAATCCCGGACTTCAAGCTGGAGAAGTGGGTGATCGACCGCCGCCTCGAGCAGTTGAGCCAGGAGGGCGTGGAGTTCCAGAACGGCGTGGTTGCGGGCGAGGACATCTCGGCCCGCTACCTGCAGCGGCGCTTCGACGGTGTGTTCCTGGCCATGGGCGCTCGCCAGCCCAGGGAACTCGACGTGCCGGGCAGAGACCTGGACAACGTGCTGTTCGCCCTGGACTACCTGGCCGGCCAGAACAGGGCCTGCGAGGTCCAGGGCAGCAACGACGACGGGTTCGTGTCGGCCAAGGGCAAAACCGTGGTGGTGATCGGGGGTGGGGACACGGGCAGCGACTGCGTGGGTACGGCCCGGCGCCAGGGGGCCAAGGCCATTTACCAGTTGGAGATCCTACCCAGGCCGCCGGAGCGGAGACCACCGGATACCCCCTGGCCGACCTGGCCCCGGATCATGCGGACCTCCACGTCCCATGAGGAGGGGTGTGAGCGGCGGTGGTCCGTGCTGACCAAGAGGCTCGGGGGGACCGATGTCCACGTCACCGCGTTGTACGGGATCGAGGTCGACTGGGTCCAAGGCCCCAGGGGCTGGCAGATCCAGGAGCGGCCCGGCACGGAGTTCGTCATCGAGACCGACCTGGTCCTTGTGGCCATGGGCTTTGTGCACGTGCAGCACAGGGGGCTGGTCGATCAATTGGGGCTGAGGCTCGACGACAGGGGCAACGTCTGGGCCGACCGCGGCCGGACCAGCGTGCCCTGGGTGTTTGCAGCAGGGGACTCGGTCCGCGGCGCATCCCTGGTGGTCCGGGCCGTGGCCAGCGGACGCGAGGCCGCTGCCGCCATGAACGAGTGGCTTCGTTAGGAAACGCAGGCCGACAACCCATGCCCAAGCGCAAGGACATCCGCAAGATCCTGATCATCGGGTCAGGGCCCATCGTCATCGGCCAGGCCTGTGAGTTCGACTACTCGGGGGTTCAGGCCTGCAAGGTCCTCAGGGCCCAGGGCATCCGGGTCGTGCTGGTCAACAGCAACCCCGCCACGATCATGACCGACCCGGACCTAGCGGACCGGACCTACATCGAGCCGATCACCCCCGAGGTGGTGGCGGAGATCATCCGCAAGGAGAGGCCGGACAGCCTCCTGCCGACCCTGGGCGGCCAGACTGGGCTGAACACGGCCGTGGCCCTGGCCGAGCAGGGCGTGCTCAAGAAGTACAGGGTCCGCCTCCTGGGCGCGAACCTGGCCTCCATACGCAGGGCAGAGGAGCGGGACCGGTTCAAGCAGGTCTGCCTGGACGTCGGCCTGGACGTGCCCAAGAGCGGGTATGTGCACTCCTTGGAGGAGGCAGAGGCCCTGGTCCTGGACCTGGGGTTTCCGGCGATCATCCGGCCCAGCTACACCCTGGGGGGCACGGGCGGCAACATCGCCTACAACATGGAGGAGTACCGCCGCTTCATCCGCTGGGGCCTGGACCTGAGCCCCAAGCATGAGATCCTGGTGGAGGAGTCGGTCCTCGGCTGGAAGGAGTTCGAGCTCGAGGTCATGCGGGACCGCAGGGACAACGTGGTCATCGTGTGTGCCATCGAGAACCTCGACCCCATGGGCGTTCACACGGGCGACAGCATCACGGTCGCGCCGGCCCAGACCCTCACGGACAAAGAATACCAGGCCATGCGGGACGCGGCGATCCGGATCATCCGCGCGATCGGCGTGGAGACCGGGGGCTCGAACATCCAGTTCGCCGTTCACCCCCAGACCGGGCGGATGGTCGTCATCGAGATGAACCCGCGGGTCTCGCGGTCGTCGGCCCTGGCCTCCAAGGCCACGGGGTTCCCCATTGCCAAGATCGCGTCGCTGCTGGCCGTGGGCTATACCCTCGACGAGATCCCGAATGACATCACACGGAAGACCCCGGCCTGCTTCGAGCCCACGATCGACTACTGCGTGGTCAAGTGGCCGCGGTTCACCTTTGAGAAGTTCCCCAAGACCCCGCCCGAGCTGACGATCCAGATGAAGTCGGTGGGAGAGGCCATGGCCATGGGCCGGACCTTCAAGGAGGCCCTGCACAAGGCGATCCGTTCCCTGGAGATCGACCGCCACTCCCTGAGCAGCCGCCCCGTCCAGGAGACCCTGACCACGGCCCACCTCAAAGAACAGCTCCGCCGTACCCGCTGGGACCGGCTGTGGCTCGTGGCCGAGGCCCTTCGGCGAAAGGTCACGGTCCAAGACCTCCATGACCTGACCCGCATCGATCCGTGGTTCCTCAACCAGATCCAGGACTTGGTCCGGATGGAAGAGCGGATAGCTGCAGTGGCGACCCTGGACGGCCTCACCCCTGCCCTGCTCCGCCGGGTCAAGGAGAGCGGGTTCAGCGATCGATTCCTTGCACAGCAGTGCAGGGTCGATGAGCGCCAGGTCCGGGCCCGTCGCGAGGCCTTGGGCGTGCGCCCCGTGTACAAGCGGGTGGACACCTGCGGGGCGGAGTTCGAGGCCGGGACGCCCTACCTCTACTCGACCTACGAGCAGGAGTGCGAGGCAGGGCCTACGGATCGCAAGAAGGTCGTCATCCTGGGCGGGGGTCCCAACCGGATCGGCCAGGGCATCGAGTTCGACACCTGCTGCGTGCACGCCGCATTTGCGCTCCGGGAGATGGGCGTCGAGTCGATCATGGTCAACTGCAACCCGGAGACCGTGAGCACGGACTATGACACCTCGGACCGGCTCTACTTCGAGCCCCTGACCTTCGAGGACGTGATGAACATCGTGGACATCGAGCGGCCCTATGGTGTGATCGTCCAGTTCGGTGGCCAGACCCCGCTCAAGCTGGCCGTGCCCTTGGAGCGGGCTGGTGTCCCGATCATCGGGACCTCGCCGGACAGCATCGACATGGCAGAGGACCGCGAGCGGTTCAACAAGCTGGTCCAGAAACTCAAGCTGCTGCAGCCGGCCAGCGGCATCGCCACGGACCTGGCAGGGGCCAGGGGGGTCGCGGACAGACTGGGCTATCCGCTCCTGGTGCGGCCTTCCTTCGTGCTTGGAGGCAGGGCCATGGAGGTCGTGCACGACCAGACCGCGTTCGAGGCCTGCGTGGCCAGGGCCCTGGAGGCGTCCGGCGAGCACCCGATCCTGATCGACCAGTTCCTGGGCGACGCCATCGAGTTCGACGCGGACGCGATCAGTGATGGCCGTCGCGTGGTGATCGGCGGGATCATGGAGCACATCGAGGAGGCGGGGATCCACTCAGGGGACAGCGCATGCTCCCTGCCGCCGATGTCGGTCCCGGCAGAGATCGTGGATGAGCTGCGGAGACAGACCAGGCAACTGGCCCTGGCCCTCAAGGTCAAAGGGCTTATCAATATCCAGTTTGCCCTTAAAGGCAACGAGGTCTACGTCCTGGAGGTCAATCCACGGGCCTCGCGGACCATACCCTTTGTGAGCAAGGCCATAGGCGTGCCCCTGGCGAAGCTGGCTGCCAAGGTCATGGTCGGTCGCAGCCTCGACGACCTGGGCTTCACGCAGGAGGTCCGGCGTGGGTACTTCGCGGTCAAGGAGTCGGTCTTCCCGTTCCTGAAGTTCCCGGGCACGGACACGATCCTGGGGCCCGAGATGCTCTCCACAGGCGAGGTCATGGGCCTCTCGGACGACTTCGGGATGGCCTATGCCAAGAGCCAGATCGCGGCGGGCAACAGCCTGCCGACCCAGGGCCGGGTCCTGTTCAGCGTCCAGGATGCGGACAAGCCCAGGGCCGTGGCCCTGGCCCGGCGGATGCACGAGATGGGCTTCAAGATCCTGGCCACTAAGGGGACCTGCATCGAGCTGATCCGGCACAACGTGCCTGCGGAGTTCGCCCTCAAGATGACCGAGGGCAGGCCCCACATCGTGGACATGGTCATCAACCGGCAGATCGACTTGATCGTCAACACCACCATCGGCAACAGGCAGGCGATCCAGGATTCCTTCGCCATCCGGCGCACGGCCCTCGAGAGACAGGTCCCGTACGTGACCACGATCCGAGGCGCGGACGCCGTGGTCAAGGCCATAGAGGCCCTCCGGACCCGGAGGGTCGAGGTCAAGCCGATCCAGAGGTATTACAGGAAAGAGAAGCCAGAAGGGAAGGTTTCAGGTTTTAGGTTTTAGGTTTTAAGATTGCCTAACACTTAAAACCTAGAACTTAAAACTCAAAGCCTTAGGTGCAAGAGCGAAGGATTATGAAGGCAGTCTTGCTCCTCGAAGATGGGACGGTGTTGGAAGGCAAGGCCTTCGGGGCCAGGGGCTCCCGGTGCGGCGAGGTCGTGTTCAACACGAGCATGACCGGGTACCAGGAGATCCTGACCGACCCGTCCTACCACGAGCAGATCATCACCATGACCTATCCCCTGATCGGCAACACGGGCACCAATCCCGTGGACTGGGAGTCCCGCCGGGCCTTTGCCTGCGGCTTGATCGTCAAGGAGAACTGCCCTTACCCCAGCAACTGGCGGAACCAGCAGACCCTGGACGCCTATCTGGACAAGGCCGGGGTCGTGGGGATCGAGGGGATCGACACGCGGGGGCTCGTGCGCCACATCCGCACCCAGGGCGCGATGCGGGGGGTGATCTCCTCCAGCGAGTTGCGGATCAGGGCCCTGACAGAGGAGCTGTCTGCTTATCCGGGCCTGGTGGGCCGCGACATCGTCAAGGCCGTCACGATCCGCAAACCCTTCACCTGGGACGAGGGCCCAATCGACATCTTCCAGGGCGACCGGCCCGCCAAGTCCCAGCGGCGGTTCAGGGTCGTGGCCATGGACTTCGGCATGAAGCGGAACATCCTCCGCCAGCTCTGTGCATTCGGCTGTCACGTCACGGTCGTGCCCGCCCGGACGCAGGCCAAGCAGATCCTGGCCCTGCGCCCGGACGGGGTCTTCCTGAGCAACGGCCCGGGCGACCCGGCTGCGGTGACCTACGCGGTCGAGACGATCGCCCAGCTCCTGGGCAAGGTCCCGATCTTCGGGATCTGCCTGGGCCACCAGTTGCTGGGCCTGGCCCTGGGCGGAAAGACCTTCAAGCTCAAGTTCGGGCACCGAGGGGCCAACCACCCGGTCCAGGACCTGCGGACCGGCAAGGTCGAGATCACCAGCCAGAACCACGGGTTCTGCGTGGACATCGAGTCCCTCAAGGGCAAGGGCGCGGACCTGACCCACATGAACCTCAACGACCAGACCCTGGAGGGCCTGCGTTGCCGGAGACTCAAGGCCTTCTCGGTCCAGTACCACCCCGAGGCCTCCCCCGGTCCCCACGACTCGGATACCCTCTTCCACGACTTCGTGGACCTGATGCAGAGACGATAGACCGCAGTGACAGCGGGTCCCGTCCCGAAGCGTATCCCAGGATGGCCACTGCACTCCCGGCCGCAGTCTCGAGTCCAAGACGGTCGGACCGTCCGACCGTCTTGCCGCCCTCCCGGCGAAGGACCGTCCGTCCCTCCTCCGGTCAGTGCATCTGCTCGACCAGGTAGTTCTGGATGCCGATCTGCTGGATCTGGTCGAGCTGGGCCTCGATCCAGTCGATGTGCTCCTCTTCGTCCCGGAGGATGGACTCGAGCAGTTCGCGGGTCCCGTTGTCCCCCAGTTCCGCGGCCGCGCGGATGTCCGCGTTGTAGTCCCGGATGGCCGCGTTCTCCGCATCCCAGTCGTTCTTGTGCTGGCGGGCCACATCCGGTCCGATCGTGATCTTGTTCAGGTCGCTGACGACCGGCTGGCCCTCCAGGAAGAGGATCCGGGCGATGAGCTTCTCCGCGTGCTTCATCTCCTCGATGGCCCGCTTCTGGATCGCGCCGTGGAGCTTCTCGTAGCCCCAGTTCTCGCACATCTCCGCATGCACGATGTACTGGTTGATGGCGGTCAACTCGTCCGCCAGGCGGGCATTGAGCTGCTTGATGACCTTCGGATTTCCCTTCATGGCCGACTCCTTATTCTCAGAAAGAGGGATCTTCTCCACGGGATTGTGCGGGCCCTTCGAGGTCGTGTCAAGGGGTCGCTGGAGCGGGCTGTCCTGGATTAGGCGCGGCCGAAGGCCTGGGTCCACGCGGCCAGACTCCGGGCTGCTCCTGCGGTCAGTTGGCCGTCGCGGAGGCGCCACAGCCAGTTTCCGCGGGTCACGGCAGGACGGTTCATGCGGGCCTCTGGTCCCAGGCACAGGACGTCCTGCATGGGCACGATGGCCAGCTCGGCCGGCGATCCCAGGCCCAGGCGGATCAGGTCTCGGTGCACGGTGGACAGGGTCACCCTATGGCCCACGTAGTCCTCCAGCTCCCGCTTCCTGCCTCGGTCCAACTCGGTCCTGAACCAGCCCACAGCGGTGTTGTTGTCGTGGGTCCCCGTGTACACCACGCACTGGGTCGGATGGTTGTGCGGGTAGTGGGGGTTGGCCGCGGGGTTTCCGTCAAAGGCGAACTGCAGGACACGCATGGAGGTCAGGTTGAAGTCCCGGACCAGGTCCTTCACATCCTCGGTGATGTGGCCCAGGTCCTCGGCGAGGATCCGCCCTGCAGGGAACTCCGTGTGGATCCTCCCTACGAGGTCCCGCCCCGGGCCCCGGTGCCAGCGGCCGCCTGCCGCGGTCCGGCTGCCGGCTCGGACGGACCAGAACGCGGCAAACCCCCTGAAGTGATCCAGTCGGACTCGATCAAACAGGCCCAGGTTGTGCCGGATCCTCCGCAGCCACCAGGCGAAATGCCCTCTGCGGCAGGCAGACCAGTCGTATACGGGGTTGCCCCACAACTGCCCCGTCTTGCTGAAGGCGTCCGGCGGGACCCCGCCGATGCGGCGAGGCCTCTTGGTCCGGGTCAGGGCGAAGAGGTCGGGATGGGCCCACATGTCCGCGCTGTTGTGGGAGACGTAGAAGGGGAGGTCGCCGATCACGGCCACGCCGCGTTGACGACCGTAGTCCCTGAGGTCCTGCCACTGCCTGAAGAAGAGGTACTGCTCGAATCGTACCTGCGAGAGGACCTCGGCGAGCGATCGCCGGGCCTCGGCCAGGGCCTTGGGACTCCGGTCCCGCAGGGGGGCGGGCCAGGTCGACCACGGGCCGCTGAACCCCTGCCTTCGCAGGGCCACGAACAGGGCGTAGTCCTCCAGCCAGTCCCTGTGTTCGTGGCAGAACGCCCGGAACGGCCCCTGCTCGCCGGCCCCCGCCAAGCGGCGGCAGGCGACGGTCAGGAGTCGGGTCTTGATCCGCAGGGCTTCACGGTAACGGATGCGGTCCTGGGCCAGGGCGGGGACCCCGGCCAGGTCTTGCCTGCTCAGCAGGCCCTGACGAAACAGGAACTCGGGGCTGATGAACAGGGGGTTGCCTGCAAAGGCGGACGCGCCGTCGTACGGCGAGCAGGAGCGGAGATCCGGATCAATCGGGTTCAGGGGCAGGACCTGCCAGGCCCGCTGCCGGGCCTCGGCCAGGAAGTCCACGAACCGGTGCGCAGCCGGACCCAGATCGCCGATCCCATACGCGGAGGGGAGGGAGCCGACGTGGAGGAGGATGCCGCTTGCGCGTCTGCTCATTCGACGACGACCTCCAGGTGCTGAGCGATCTTCTGGAAGTGCGCGCACCAGTCCTTGGCCTGGTCGTCGCCCTCGGCCGCCTGTCGCTTGCGCTGCGGATAGAGCCCCTTGCTCAGGTCGAAGAGGATGTTCTGTGCGGACTGGGCGCTCAGACCGGACACGACCGTGGAGAGGATCCGCAGGGTGGCCTCGATGGTCTGGAGTCGTTCCGCGTCGTCGGGGTCCTGTTCGAACTGCTCCATCAAGGCGTTGATCTTGTGCCCCGCCTCGAACCGCAGGGTCTGCTGGTCCATGGGCACGTTCAGCCGGGCCGCCTCGTCCACGAGGTCCTTGAGCCTGGCCAGGTCGATCGGATCGGTGAGGAGGGTCTTGACCATGTCCTCGTTGATGACAAACTCCGCGGCCGCGGCCAGGGCCTTGGGCAGGGGGATGCCCATGCCCCGCATCAGGTGCATGATCCGGAAGTTCCGCTGGTAGATCTGGCGGAAGGCCACGTCGATCTCCTGCCAGGTCGTGTCCAACAACTGGTAGAGGATCCGCCGCTGCTGATCCCGGAACAGGTGCCCCAGGGAGTAGTGGTGGTCGCCGAAGGTCAGGTTCATGAGCCGGAGGATCTCGGTGGTGTCGCCCTTTTCGAAGGCCGCTCGCAGGTTGGCCTGCATGGACCGAAAGGACTCGTCCGGCAGGCGGCGGGCCACGGCAGCCAGGACGTCCTGCTCGCTGAATCGGACCACGGCGAAGTCCACGGCCTGGCGCTCCAGGACCACGTTGGAGACCAGGATGGCCCGCCCTGCAGCCATGGCCTGGAGACCGGCCTCGTGTCGCTCGCAGGCCTCCACCTCCGCGGAGTAGCAGTAGATGTCCACCTGGTGCGGGGACTGTTCGAACATGGCATTGACCGCCAGGTGCGCGCCCACGCGGTAGAGGTCCACACTGTGGGGCTTGACGAGCCGCTCATAGACCTCCTTGCCGTTGGCGGGGTCTGGGGATAGGGTCTGGGCCTGCTCCAGGATGGCCTCGAAGCCGGGCTCCAGGTCCTGGCCGCCGACCTCCTGGGCCAGTTGCATGGCCCGGCAGGCGTAGTGCAAGGCCTGCACCGCCTCGATCCCGGTGATCTCGTCGAAGAACCACGCGCAACTGGCGTACATCAGGATTGTGTTCCGCTGCATCTCCAGGAGCTTGAGGACCCGAACCTGGTCCTCGTATGCGAGCGTACGGCCCGTCTGATCGGACAGGAATCCCTCGAGGGCCGCCGGGGTGCGGTTGTTCACCACGGCGATGTAGGCGTTGCGCACGGCCCACGGGTCCTGGCAGAACGGGGCCATCTGCGATTCATAGATCCCGGCCAGCCGGTCCCGGAGGTCGTCCATGGCCTGGCGCAGGGGCCTCCGCCATGCCTGCTTGCCGGACATGCCCTTGCCGGCCGCACACCCGCAGTTGTCCCTCCAGCGTTCGACGCCGTGCGAGCAGCTCCAAGAGGTGTTCTCGCGGATCTGGACCTCCCAGGTGGGCGGGAACCTCTCCAGGTACTGGCCGTATACCGTGATCTTGGCCAGGTTCCTGGACTCGATCACGTGCAGGCCGTAGGACACGGCCATGTCCGCGTGCCGGTGGTGGTGGCCGAAGGTCTCCCCGTCCGTGGCCACGTGGGCCAGGCCTGCTGCGCCCCGGTCGTTCTTGACGATGCCCAATAGGGCCTCCGCAAGGACCTCGCCGTTCTGGAGCAGATGCCCGGACGCAACGCCCTGGGCCGTGGGGCCGTGGTAGAAGAACAGGGCAATGGACCGGCCCGAGGGCAACCGGCACAGATAAGGCCGAGTCGTGTCGATCTGCTCCCTCTCCACGCCCATCCAGTCTGCACCCCCCACGGGCCTGGCCCGCAGGGCCTGAGAGGGCGAGAGGAGGGTGAAGCGGATGCCGTGCTCGGCCAGGATGTCGAGGGTCTCCAGGTCCACGGCCGTCTCCGGAAGCCACATCCCCTCGGGCTTGCGCTCAAACCGGTCCTCGAAGTCGTGGATCCCCCAGATCACCTGGGTCCGCTTGTCCCGGGTATTGGCCAGGGGCATGATGGGGTGGCTGTAGGCCTGGGCCATGGCTGCGCCATGGCCGCCGAACAGGGCCTGGCTCTGTCGGTCGGCCTCGAGGATCAGGGCGTAGAGCTGGGGCTCATGCCACTCCAGCCACGTCAGCAGGGTAGGCCCGAAGTCGAAGCTGATGTGGGAGTAGTTGCTGACGATGTCGATGATCCGCTTGTCGCGGCCCAGGATCCGCGAGGCCGCATTGGGCCAGTAACACTCCTCCGTGATCCGCTCATTCCAGTCGTGGTAGGGGTGGGCAGAGTCCTGGAGCTCCACCTCCTCCAGCCAGGGATTCTCCCTGGGCGGCTGGTAAAAGTGACCGTGAATACAGACGTATCGTTCCATCATGGGGCCCCAAGAACACCCTGCACGAGGCCGTGAGCATACTGGAATACCCGGGACCTCGCAAGGATCTGAACGCAGATACGATTGGCAGGACACGGGCGTTTCCGATATATTGGACGGCAGCTCGGGTCCGCCGGATCCTCGCGGTGGGCTGCCTCGGGACCGCTCCGGAGACCCTTGGAGTTGAAGGAGGTCTGTCTTATGAGACGAATGCGGGCGTTCACCCTGATCGAGCTGCTGGTCGTGATCGCCATCATCGCCATCTTGATGGCCGTGCTGATGCCCGCCCTGGGCAGGGCCAGGGAGCAGGGCAAGCGGGCCGCCTGCGAGAACAACCACAAACAACTCATGCTGGCCTGGGTCCTGTATGCGGACGACAACGGGGACCGGATCGTGTGCGGCGACGCGGGGGAGTACGGGCAGCCTGCGGGCGAGCGGTACTGGGTCCAGCGGGACTACCTGACGACCCTGACCCGCAAGCAGAAGGAGGACGCGATCAGGGCCGGGGCCCTCTGGCCGTACACCAAGACCCTCAAGGTCTACCACTGCGGCACGGGGCGCGAGTCCGCCAAGGAGGTGCGGATGTACACGATCTTCGACGCCATGAACTGCCAGGAGTGGGCCGGGGGCGGGGGCGACCGGGAGGGGATGGGTCCGCGGGTGAAGCGCCGCAGCACGATCAAGCGAGTCTTCGAGCGGGCGGTGTTCATGGACGACGGGGCCGCGAGCCCTGCCCACATGGGCGGGTGGACCGGGTATGCCCGGGCCGCGCTCTGGTGGGACCCGCCGCCGATCCGGCACGGCATGGGCACGACCCTCTCGTTTGCCGACACCCATGTCGAGTACTGGAAGTGGGCTGACCCCAGGACCATCCAGCAGGGGCGACAGCAGACCGCCCAGGCCACCTCGCAGCCGGGCAACAACGACATCTACAGGATGGCTGTGGCCTCCTGGGGCTCGGACAAGGCCAGGCCGAGGTAGCGACCCACGGGCCTTGGGCCCGGATCGGCGGTCCAGCACGGGCTACGGCCGGAGGAACTGCTCCAGGCCCTTGCGCACGAGCATCACGGCGATGGCGGCCAGGAGCAGGCTGATGACCTTGGATAGGGCCTTGGTCCCGGCCTCGCCCAGGAGCCCCACCAGCCTCGAGGAGAGCTTCAGGAGCAGCCCCGCCAGCAGGATGTTGAGCAGCGTGGCGATCAGGGTCGGGGCGATCCCGTATTCCGGGATGATGACCAGGCAGGTGGTCAGGACCGCAGGCCCCACGATCATGGGTGTGCCCAGGGGCACCGCACCCAGCTCGTCCGCCGGCGTCCGCCGCCTCTGGCCCGAGCCGATCAGGTCGTTGATGGCGATTCCGAACAGGACCACGCCGCCTGCGATCATGAAGTCGCCGATCGTGATGCCCAGTGCGTGAAACACGGCCTTGCCGACCAGGATGAAGCCCAGGGCCAGGCCCGAGGCCGTGACCATGGACTGTACGATGATCCGGTCCCTCCGGGACGGCTTGAGTCCGGCGGTCAAGGAGACAAACAAGGGCATTACGCCGACGGCGTCCACGGCCACGAACAGGGGGATGAACGCCAGGCAGATGTCCTTGAACATGGTCTACAGACCCTGCTCCATGGCCTGCAGCCGTGCGATCCGCTCCCGGACCGGCGGGTGCGTCATGAACAGCTTCATCATGCCGCTGCCCGTGAGGGGCGCGACGATGAACATGTTCGACTGGGAGTCGGGCACGGGCAGGGGGATCCGCCTGCTGGTGGCGTCCAGCTTGGCCAGGGCCTGGCTCAGGCCTCGGCCCGTGCCCGCCGTGTCCGCGCCCAGCCGATCCGCCTCATACTCGCGGGACCGGCTGATGGCCATCTGGATCAGCGCGGCCGCGATCGGGGCCAGGACCAGCAGGAGGAGCATGACCAGGGGATTGGACCGCCTGTCTCGGTCGTTACCGTGCCCTCCGCCGAAGAACAGGGCCATCTGGGCCACATAGGTGATCGCCCCGGCCACAATGGCCGCCACGGTGCTGATCAGGATGTCGCGGTGCTTGATGTGGGCCAGCTCATGGGCGATCACGCCTTGGAGCTCCAGCCGGTTCAGGATCTGACGGAGGCCCGCAGTCACGCACACCGCGCTGTGGCGGGGATTGCGGCCCGTGGCAAAGGCGTTGGGGGCCGCTGCAGGTGAGATGTACACGCGGGGCATGGGCAGACCTGCCTTGTCCGCCAGGTGCTGGACCGTGTCCCACACCTCCGGGTCGTCCTCCCTGCGGATCTGGGTGGCCCGCATGGTCATCAGGGCGATCCGGTCGCTGAAGAAGAAGGCGACCAGGTTCATGACCCCGCCGAGCACAAGGCCGTACACCAGGAACTGCGGTCCGCCCAGGGCATAGGCGACCAGCATACACAGGCCCATCAGACCGGCCATCAACAGGGTCGTCTTCAAGTTGTTCCACAGGGCAAACATGCTCGTCGTACTCCTCAGTCATCCACCACGGCTCTGGGCTTATTGTACGCAAAACCCGTGCCAGCGGTTCGCCCTGCCGGATCGAGGGGTCTGCCGCCCGGGGCTTGCCGTTTCGGCAGCACCCCTGCCAGAACCGGCGGCCAGTATACCCCGGGCCAGGACCCGAAGGCAACCGCCCTGGGTGGGCAGGGGGCCGGCTGCCCCCTCCTTTTTCCCGTTGCCTTCGGCCCGCGGGGCCGCTATCATGGCCCTGCAATTGCCGGTCTGCATCGCATCGTCGGTAGGGTCCCCTTGCTCGGGTTTCTTCAGGACTTAGGGCCGGGCGATTGCAGCGGGTAGTCCAATCAACAGGCATGGGCCTTCGGCATCGTGCAGGGACGACTGATCATCCTGGCGGAGTTCAATCCGTTGGCGCCGACCCAGTCGGCGCCTCTGTTCAGCCTGGCCGTGGGGCCCTGGACCGTGGTGTTCACCAACCACATGCTGGTGGTCATGGTGGCCGCCCTGGCCCTGGGTGTGGCGATTCCCCTGGCGGTTC
The DNA here is from genome assembly GCA_018007255.1 of Phycisphaerae bacterium. Classification (GTDB taxonomy): domain Bacteria; phylum Planctomycetota; class Phycisphaerae; order Sedimentisphaerales; family Anaerobacaceae; genus DTPU01. The sequence continues at coordinate 20,721 of JAGOQT010000010.1, forward strand.
GGCGGAGGCGGATGGTCCCTGTGGGTTGGCCGAATGCCGTGGAGGCGGTGTGCGTGTTCCTCCGTGAGGACGTGGCCAGGCCCGTGATGCACGAACACACGGATCGCTACGTGGGCTACATCTGGACGGTCTTCTTCTTTGTCCTCGCACTGAACCTCCTGGGCATGGTCCCCTCGGAGCGGATCGTCACGGCCCTGACCGGCAGGGAGAGCCACCTTGGGGGTCCGCCCACGGCCAACATCTTCGTCACGGGGGCCCTGGCCACGGTGACCTTCTTCATGACCCACGCCACGGGCATACGACAGAAGGGGCTTCGCGTGTACCTGGCCCACTTTGCGCCCCCGGCCCCCTGGTGGATCAGACCCCTGCTCTATGGGATCGAGGTCATCGGGGCCTTTGTCCGGCCCCTGACCCTGGCCGTCCGGCTCTTCGCCAACATCGTGGCGGGCCACATCCTCCTGGCCACGTTCGTGGGCCTGATCCTGATCTTCAAGAGCTACGCAGTGGCTGCGGCCTCGGTGTGCATGTCCGTGGCCCTGTCGCTCATCGATCTGTTGGTGGCCTTCATCCAGGCCTTCATCTTCGCCTTGCTTTCGGCACTGTACATCGGGTTCTCGATCGCACCCGAGCATTGAAGACGCATAGGGAGGTTCAACGGACATGACCATGTTGACCAGCAGTGTGTTGGCCGCAGCAGAGTCGGCCATCCCCCCGGTCGCCATCGTGGGGTTGATGGTGGGTTGCAGCATCATCATCCTCGCTGCGGGGTTCGCCATCGCCTGGATCGGCAGCAGGGCGGTGGAGTCGATCGCGCGTCAGCCCGAGGCCGGACCGCGGATCTTCACGACCATGATTATCGCAGGGGCCCTGGTGGAGGGGGTGACCTTCTTCGCACTGCTGATCGCCTTCCTGGCCCTGTACTGGATGAAGTACTAGGGCGTGCGTATGCAAGCCAAGATCGGGACAAGCATCGGGATCCTGCTCGGACAGGCCGCTGTGGTCCTGGCCTCGGAGGCCGAGGGTGCGGCCGGAGACCAGGGCCTGTTCAGCGGCCTGTTCGGCGAGGCGGTCTGGACCGTGGTGGTCTTCGTGACCCTCGTGCTCGTGCTCGGCAGGTTTGCCTGGAGGCCGCTCCTCGCCGGCCTCAAGGCCCGAGAGGAGCAGATTCAGGGCCAGATCGACTCCGCGGCCAAGACCCGCCAGCAGGCCGAGCAGGCCCTGAAGGAATCGGCACGCCAGGGTGTGGAGATCATCCAACAGGCCCGCGAGGATGCGGTCCAGAGGCAGGCCAACCTCCTGGAGCAGGCCGAGCAGGAGGCCCGCCAGCTCAGGGAGGGCGCCCGCGGGGAGATCGAGCATGCCCAGCGCGCGGCCATGGAGCGACTGTGGCAGGAGTCCGAGGCCCTGGTCCATGCGATCACCCGGGAGGTCCTGGGTCGCACCCTGTCTGAGGAGGACAGCCAGCGCCTGATCCGGGAGGCTGCGGATCGGATTCGGCAGGAATCCGGCGGGGGCCGGACATGATCGGCACAACGCTGCGCCTGGCCCACACCTATGCCCGGGTCCTCTTCGGCCTCGCGGAGGAGGCCGCGTGTCTGGAGGAGGTCCGGGAGGACCTGAACCTGATCTCGACCCTCATGGAGCGGCACCCCGACTTCGGCCAGGTCCTGGTCTCGCCGTACTTCTCGCTGGAGGACAAGCGGAGGCTGCTCCATCGGGTCCTGTCCGGGCGGACGGCCGCCCTGACCCTGGAGTTCCTGGGCCTCCTCGTGCGGCGACGTCGGACGGCCCTGCTGGGCCCGATCCGGGACCTGTACGGCCAGTGCTTGGACCGCCGGAACGGCCTGTCCGACGTGACGGTCACGCTCGCCCGCGCGCCGAGCGAACAGGAGACCGGCCGGCTTTCGCGCGACCTGGAGTCCGCCCTGGGCAGACCGATCCGCATGAAGGTCCTGTTGGACCCGGAGATCGTGGGGGGCATTGTGATCCGGTACGACGGCCGGGTGATCGACAACAGCCTGACCGGGCGCCTCAACAGGGCCGTCCGCGAGGTCTTTCAGAGAGTCCAGAGCAGAGCCTATGAAGTTTGACTTCACAGAGATTGCGGGGATCCTCAAGCAGGAGATCGACCAGTACAGGGACAAACTGGACGTGGCCCGGGTCGGGCGCGTGGTGGAGCTGGCCGACGGGATCGGCCGCGTCTACGGTCTCGAACAGGCCATGGTCGGGGAGGTCCTCCAGTTTGAGAACGACGTCTTCGGGGAGGTCTTCAACCTGGAACAGGAGGGGATCGGCGCGGTCCTCTACGGCGACTACACCCGGGTCAGGGAGGGCTCGGACGTCCTCTCCACGGGCCGGCTCATGAGCGTGCCGGTGGGCGATGCCCTGCTGGGACGGATCGTCAATCCCCTGTGCGAACCCGTGGACGGCGGGCCTGCGATCACGGCCTCCTCGCGGCGGTTCATCGAGTCCGAGGCCCCGGGCATTGCCCAGCGCGAGCCGGTCAAGGAGCCCCTGCAGACCGGGCTCAAGAGCGTCGACTCCATGATCCCGATCGGCCGAGGCCAGCGGGAGCTGATCATCGGAGACCGCAAGACGGGCAAGACCGCTATCGCCCTGGACACGATCCTCAACCAGAAGGGCCAGGACGTGGTCTGCGTGTACGTGGCCATAGGCCAGAGGGCCTCGGCCATCGCCGAGGTGGCCGAGACCCTTCGGCGCAACGGGGCCATGCCCTACTCGGTCATCATCGCCGCCACGGCCTCGGACAGCGCGCCCCTTCAGTACATCGCGCCCTATGCCGGCTGTGCCGTGGCCGAGCATTTCATGGTCGAGCGGAACCAGGACACCCTGTGCGTGTACGACGACCTGAGCAAACACGCGATGGCCTACCGGCAGTTGAGCCTGTTGCTCCGCCGCCCCCCCGGGCGCGAGGCCTATCCGGGGGACATCTTCTACCTGCACAGCCGGCTGTTGGAGCGGTCCGCCAAGCTCTCCGACAAGCTGGGGGGCGGGTCGCTGACGGCCCTGCCCATCGTGGAGACCTTGGAGGGCCAGATCTCGGGCTACATCCCCACCAACATCATCTCCATCACGGACGGCCAGATCTACCTCCAGAGAGACCTGTTCCAGGCGGGCATGCGGCCCGCCATCGACGTGGGGACCAGCGTCAGCCGCGTGGGCGGCCACGCCCAGGTGGAGGCCATGCGCAAGGTGGCGGGCAAGCTCCGTCTGGACCTGTCCTCCTTCCGGGAACTCCAGAACTTCGCCCGCATGGGCACGGAGTTGGACCCCGCTTCTCAGGCCCAGTTGGACCGGGGCAGCCGCATGGTCGAGCTGCTCAAGCAGCCGCAGTTTGCCCCCATGCCCGTGGGCGAGCAGGTGATCACGATCTACCTCGGCTCGGCCGGCCTGCTGGACGACGTCCCGGTCCACGCGGTCAGCGAGTTCACCGCCGGTTTCCTGGGGTGGCTCCGCGAACGGCAGCCGCAGCACGCCGAGCAGATCGACAAGACCAAGACGTTTCCGGAGGACCTGGCTGGAGCCGTGGCCGCGGCCCTCAGGCAGTACAAGGCCCAGGCCCTCAAGGCGGGTAGATAGGCGTGTTCGGCATCCGACAAATCCTGCAGAGACGACGCGCGGTGAGCAACATCAGCCGCCTGACGCGGACCATGCAGGTCGTGTCCACGGCCATGTTCAAGTCCTGCCACCGCAAGCGGCAGATCGATGCGGACTACAACGAGGCCCTGGCCCAGGCCGGGTACCTCCTGGTGACCAGCGAGGTCCCCCTTGCGCACCCCTTGCTCAGGCCCGGGGACCACGGCCCCGCCGCGCTGTTCGTGATCGGGTCCCGGGCCGGCCTGTGCGGCGGGTACAACGTGGAGATCCTGCGTCTGGTGGAGGCCCACCTCGAGATGGCCGCTGCGGCGGGCAGAACACTCGAGATCCATGCCTCGCCCGGGCGCCTGGTCCCCGTCCTGCATGCCCGGGGGATCGCAGTGACCCAGGTCCACAGCGATCTGGACGACCTGCCGTCGGATCCGCAGATCCACCGCCTCGCCGAGCCCTTTGTGGCCCGGCACAGGGCCGGCGAGATCGACTCCTTCAGCGTCGTGCACATGGGGTTCCACTCGCCGGCCCACCAGCAGGCCCAGACCCTCACGATCCTGCCCCTGACCGAGCTGATCGATCACGCGATCACCCGGGCCCAGATCCTCTGGCCCTGGGAGCAGACCTTCGAAGACTTCGCCATGTCGCCGTCGCCCCAGGAGATCATCGAGAGCCTGGGCGGCATGATCATCCACGGGGCCATCCGGGCCTGTTTCCTGGACGCCATCCTGAGCGAGCATGTGGCCCGCATGGTGGCCATGCGCACGGCCACCCAGAACGCCGAAGACATGATCCAGGACCTGACCGCCCACTACAACCGCGAGCGACAGACGCAGATCACCGGCGACTTGTTGGACATCATCAGTGGAATGGGAGCGCTGGAATGAACACGGGCAAGCTCATCCAGGTGATGGGAAGCGTATTCGACGTCCAGTTCGATCCGACCCACGTGCCTGAGATCTACAACGCGGTGGAGATCCGAGGCCGGTTCGACAGCGGCAGGACCAGCCTGTGGGGCGAGGTCGAGCAGCACCTCGGGGACGGCCGCGTCCGGGTCATCGCGATGGGGTCCACCCTGGGCCTGCACCGCGGCATGGAGGTGGTCGACACCGGCTCGCCTCTGTCCGTCCCCGTGGGCAAGGGGACCCTGGGCCGCGTGTTCAACCTCCTGGGCCAGCCCGTGGACGGCCTGGGCGAGATCCAGGCCGAGCAGCGATGGCCCATCCATCGCCGTCCCCCGCGTCTGACCGACCTGTCTGCCAAGACCGAGATGTTCGAGACCGGCATCAAGGTCATCGACCTGCTGTGCCCCTTCGTCCGGGGTGGCAAGATGGGCCTGTTCGGCGGCGCGGGCGTGGGCAAGACCGTGGTGATCCAGGAGCTGATCGCCCGAATCGCCACCAAGCACGGGGGCTTCTCCGTGTTTGCCGGTGTGGGGGAGCGGACCCGCGAGGGCAACGACCTGTGGCTGGAGATGCAGCGGACCCGGATCGGCGACCGCGACGACACCGTGCTCAACCACACCAGCCTGGTCTTCGGCCAGATGAACGAGCCCCCCGGGGCGAGGCTTCGCGTGGGCCTGGCGGGCGTAACCGTGGCCGAGCACTTCGTTGAGGCCGGCATCGGGGACACCCTGCTGTTCATCGACAACATCTTCCGCTTCTCCCAGGCCGGGTCCGAGGTCTCGGCCCTGCTGGGGCGGATCCCTTCGGCGGTCGGATACCAGCCGACCCTGGCCACGGAGATGGGCGAGCTCCAGGAACGGATCGCCTCCACGCAGAGGGGCTCGATCACCTCGGTGCAGGCCGTGTACGTCCCAGCCGACGACCTGACCGACCCTGCGCCGGCCGCGACCTTCACGCACCTGGACGCCTTTGTCGTGCTCCAGAGGTCCATTGCCCAGAAGGGCATCTACCCAGCGGTGGATCCCCTGGAGAGCACCTCGCGGATCCTGGACGCCAAGATCGTGGGCCCACAGCACTACGACGTGGCCCAGCAGGTCCTCCAGATCCTCCAGCGGTACCATGACCTGCAGGACATCATTGCCATCCTGGGCCTGGACGAGCTCAGCCGCGAGGACCAGGTCGTGGTGGCCAGGGCCCGGCGCCTGGAGCGGTTCTTCTCCCAGCCGTTCCTGGTCACCCGGCAGTTCACGGGACTGGACGGGAAGTACGTGAGCGTGGCCGAGACGGTCGCCAGTTGCCAGCAGATCTGCGAGGGCAAAGGGGACAGCCTGCCCGAGGAGGCCTTTGTGTACGTGGGCACCATGGACGACGCGAGGGCCAAGGCGGCCCACCTGGCGAGTCGCTGATCGTTTGGGGATGGACTACCGACCCGATGCCAGAGGACCGGACATTTCACTGCATGGTCATTGCCCCGACCGGCAAGCTCCTGGACTGCCAGTCTCCGTCTGTGGTCTTCCCTGCCCACGACGGCCAGGTGGGTGTGATGTGGAACCACATGCCCTTCTTCTGCAAGCTGGGCATGGGGATCCTGGAGGTCAAGCCCGCCCCCGCAGGCCCTCTCACGCCGAGGCCCACGTTCATGCTGGTGGACGGAGGATTTGCCGCGGTCTGTGAGAACCTGCTCAAGGTCGTCTCGTATGACATCATCGCCCCGGCTGAGGTCAGACCGGAGGCGCTGGAGCAGATCCGGGCCGCGATGGCGAAGAGGCTTGGGGCCCCCCGCCTGGACCCCTCCGAGCGCGAGCACCTGGCCCGGAAGCTCTCCCTGCTGGACGAGGTTGTGCGTCTGTCTCGCACAGGCCGCGGGGCCGACTAGGGACCGGCGTGTGTCACATCCGGCCCGGAGACAGACCCACGTCGCGAGGGGGCACGTCCGCATCCGCGGCGATTACGCCCAGGATCAGGTAGCTGCCCGGGCCTCGGGGGTCGAAGGTGATCTCGCCTGCGTCGAAAGAGAAGACGTGCAGGTTCACACCCGGCGATCCCTCCACCTGGATCGCGTTCTGCATCACGGCCTCGACCCCGCCGTGCCTGGCTGCCTCGGAGTCGATGTCCGGTCTGGGGGGCTTGGCCCACAGGGGACGGTCCTCCTTGAAGTAGCCGACCAGGACCTTCACCGGGACCCGGGTCTTGAACCGGATGGGGTCCAGGCGCCCGGACCTGCCCGCGTCGTGGGAGAATCGAATGCCCGTAAGCCCCTCCAGCTCCTCGGCCAACTGCAGGACCGTGTACGTCCGATCCGTGAATGGCGCGGCCCCGGTCTTCAGCTCGTAGGTC
>JAGOQT010000270.1 GCA_018007255.1 Phycisphaerae bacterium
CCGCTTCGGGGCCCTGTCCATCGGCGCGATCTCGGGGATGTTCAGGGAACCGGGCGGCCAGTACACCTACTTCAACAGGGGGTACAACCGCTTCGTCGGCTACCTCTACGGCTGGGCCGTGTTCATCGTCATCCAGACCGGGTCCATCGCCTCGATCGCCTACGTGTTCTCGGATTCCCTGGCCACCTTCGTCCACCTGCCCCGCCTGTCCGAGGCCTGGGAGCAGTGGAGCATTGCGATCCCCTGCATCGGCCGGATCACCCCTCTTCGTTTCATCGGCCTGAAGCTCTGCACGATCGGCCTGGTCATGCTCCTGACGGTCGTCAACTACCTGGGCGTCAGGCTCGGCAGCGCGGTCCAGGTCGCCTTCTCGGCGATGAAGGTCGGGATCCTCTTGACGATCGTGGTCCTGGCCTTCACCCTGGGGCACGGAGACGTTGCGAATCTCACCGCGTCGGGGGCCGGATCGGACGGGCCGTCGTCCGTGTTTCTGGCGGTCATCATGGCCATGGCCGGGGCCTTCTGGGCCTACGACGGATGGATTAACGTGACCTACATGTCGGGCGAGATCAAGGACGTGCAGCGGACCCTGCCCAAGTCCATGGCCGCGGCCATGGTCATCGTCATCGCCGTGTACGTCCTGGTCAACGTGGCCTACCTGTACGTCCTGCCGGTCTCGGAGATGGCCCAACGATACAGGGCTTCCGAGGCCGGCGGGGGCGGATACATCGTGGCCATCGATGCGGCCCACAGCTTCCTCGGGAACCGGGGCGGGGCGATCATCGCCGCGGCGATCCTGATCTCGACCTTCGGGGCGGTGAACGGGACGATCATGATGTCCGCCCGGGTCACCTTCGCCATGGCCCGTGAGGGGCTCTTCTTCCGGAGCCTGGCCGATGTCCACCCCCGGTTCAACACCCCGGGCAAGTCCCTTGTGGTCCAGGGGGTCTGGACCTCCGTGCTCGTGCTCAGCGGGACCTTCGACCAACTCACGGACATGCTCATCTTCGTCAGCTGGATCTTCTATGCCCTGGCCGCTGCGAGCGTATTCATTTTTCGCAGGCGGATGCCCGATGCCCCTCGCCCCTACAGGGTCTGGGGCTACCCGGTGACGCCTCTGCTCTTCACGGCCTTTGCCTCAGTGTACGTGGTCTTCACGCTCTACACGGACATCGCCAGCTACAGAAACGGCACGTCGCCCCTGATCAACTCCCTGATGGGCCTGGTCTGGGTGGCCCTGGGGGTCCCGGGCTATGTGTACTGGAGCCTCAGGAGCAGACCGCAAGGCCGGTGATCGCTCGTGTCCCCGCGGGGCCTCCTGACCCGGCGGCAGTGCCTGTCTGCTCCATGCGCATCGAGTACAGGGGGCGGCCTGGTCTACTTGGGCAGGACCAGGAGGAGGAACACGAAACCGAACAGGCCCACGGTCTCCACGATGCCCATCGTGATGATGATGTAGGCCAGACCCTTGCCCTCGCCCTCGGAGATGGCCCTGCACCCGGCAGCCCCGATCAGACCCTGGACCCAGGCGCTGACCATCTCGGCCACGGCCCCGGCTATGCCGATGCCCAGCAGGGTGCCTGCGTGCATGGATGTGACAGGTTTTGCGCCCGTGATCAGGGGCCCCAGGCCGACCAGCATGAGGATGAAGCCGTAGATGGTCTGGGACAGGGGCATTCCGGCCAGGATGATGTATGCGAAGTTCAGGGGCTTGCCCGCCTTGGCCTCCTTGGCCCAGGCCCCGGCTGCCGCAGTGGCCGCCGCGCCGACGCCCAGGGCGCTGCCCGCGGCCGCGCCGGCCAGGACGATTCCCATCGACAATTGCCCAGCGAGTTCCGTACCTGTCATGATGCATGGTCTCCGATAGAGGTCTCTTGATTCCGTACGAACGGGCGGTACGCGTATCCGGCCCACTTCACGCCCACGTTGTTGGAGAACTCCAGCATGTTCAGCCGCACCCCGTGGGCGAAGATGGCGATGGCCGCCAGCACGATGTTCAGGAGGTGGCCGAAGAGGACGATCGGTCCGCCTGCGAGCCACGTGCCGGACTGGGCCACCTGGGCCCCGAGCTTGTTGAACGCGTCCGCGATGTAGTAACTGGCCAGGCCCACGGCGAACAGCCGCAGGTAGCTCATGATGTCTCCGAAGGTCCCCAGCAGGGGCAGGAGGGAAGAGGCCAGGCCTGTCAAGGCCCGGACGAGCGGTTTGCCCCGGGGCTCGCTGGTCCAGCTGAGCACCACGACCGCCCCGAGGAGGATCCACCCCACGACCGGGGGCATCCGGTCCGGCCCCACAAACATGAGGAACCAGATCAGGGCCAGCATATCGGCCAGGATGACCATCCAGGCCACCTCCGCCCAGGCCCGCACGTCCGGCCACAACTCGATCACCCTCCGGAGATGGGCCAGGACCAGATGCAGGCAGCCGATCACGAGCGAGACCTTCATGAGCAGGTCCCTGCCCTCCTTCGCGTCCGCCCGCCACAGGGGTGCGGCCGCGATCATCAGGTCGGCCACCCCGTCTCTTCCGGCCTGCCGGAAGGTCTCGGGTGTGAGCCCGAAGTACGTGGCGGTCAGGATCCCCCACACCAGCGTCACCAGGCCGAAGAGGATCAGCAGATGGGTCCCGGGTCTGCCCGCGGTTCGGATCAGGGGCCTGTACAGGGCCAGGCCTGCGCCCGCCAGGACCAGGCCGTAGCCCGCGTCTCCGATGAGCATGGCTGCAAAGAGGGGAAGGGCCAGCATGAAGAACGGGGACAGGTCGATTTCCCTGTAGCCGGGTACGGTCCCGAGTATGTCAAACAGGGCCTGGATGGGCCTGGCCCATGCCGGGTACTCGATCAGGGTGGGCGGCTCTTCGTCCTCTGCCGCGGTCCGGACCTCGACTGCAGCGGGCAGGCCCTGACCTGCAAGCCGGCCCGCCAGGTCCTGCGCCTTGGCAGCAGGGACCCAGCCCTGCAAGGCGAAGAGGGCCTCCCCGGCCAGGCCGCTCCTCTGTGCTGCGGAGAACTCGGCCTTGGCCTCCCATTGGGTCTGGAGGGCCATGATCTTGTCCAACAGGTGGGCCAGGCCCTGCAGTTGCGCGTCATGGGCCTTGAGGGTCGCGTCCACCTGGGCGGCCTCGGCTTGGACGGACGGCAGGTCGCGAGCGGGCCAGGGCACGGGCCGGGCAGACTCCGGGGCCTTGAACACCCCTGTCCGGTCCACCACCCCGATCAGGACCTGCTGGCCACGGTGTTCCGCGAGGACCTCGACGCACTCGGCCTCGAGGCCCTCCAGGTCCCTCTTGTCCAGGGCGAAGAACCGGACCTCCAGGCCCGCGTCCCGCAGCGACTCCAGATGGGCCAGCTCGACCCTGCCCCACAAGGCCAACTGCTCGGCCTGGCGATGCAGGGCATGGATGCGATCCTTCGCCTCGACCACGGTCTTGTGCAGACGGATGGCCTGCCTGGCCGCGTCCAGGGGCGCAAGGTCGGGCGCGGCCCCTGAAGGGTTCACGGCTTGGAGGATCCGGATCGCCTGATCCAGGTCCGACAGGGCCCTGACGGTCTGTTCGTCCGCCACGGCCTGCCTTGGGTCCACGGGCTGCACGTGCAGCACACCCAGGCGGCCCAGGGCGTCCAGGAGCCGGTCTCGGTCCTGAATGCGACTGGCGATGTAGACCTTGGACATGGGTACGATCATAGGTCTGTCCCCTCGCCGGCCAGGATCTCCTCCAGGGCGTTCTGCTCCAGCTTGGCCTTGGCGATCTTGGCCCTGGCCACGCCCGCGGTCATCTGATCCCCCACGGCGATGCGTATCCTGCGGATGTTCTCCATGGCCTTGGGGATCATGATCTTCTCAAAGAGGTTGACCCTCTGCATGACCTTCTTGAGCTCCGCCTGCAACAGGTCCAGTCTCTCCTGCAGGACCTCCTGCTTGGCCTTGAGGCGGTTGAGCCTGCGGAGGTCCGTCAGGACCCGATCCACCCAAGGGCTCGTGCCGAACAGGCTGTAGTCGGGCTTGGGGAAGATCGCGTCCTCGAACTGCCGGACGCGGACGCCGGCGATGCTCTGGGGGGTGGTCTGGACCCCGCTGGGGCTGGCCAGGGCCCGGACGTTGACCCCCGTGTGGTCCCGGAAGAGGCCCTGATAGGCGTCCACGATCTTCTGCACGGCCCCTGCCAGGTCCTGGACCTGCCGAATCTCCTGGCGGGTCTGGACGATGGACGATTGGACCTGCTGCTCCTTGAGCTTGAGCGTGGGCAGGTATCGCTCGTATCGGGCCAGGGCGTCTCTCTGGGCCTTCAGCTCCGTGCGGGTCAGTTTGATCTTGCGTTTGGCCATGGCCATGAGTCCATGCTCTCGTGCAAAATGGAGATTCGGCCTATATTCTTCAAGGAAATCGGCTTCTCGGTTTCCTTGAAGAACGGATAGAACGCGTTCTCCGTCCGAGTCTCTGCATTCTGGATGGGAAAATAGTGAAACCGATTTTCCCATCCAAGAGTAGGTCGAATCTCCATTTTGCCAAGTCCCATTCCCATGCTGCGTCAGGCCGCCTCCCCCGACCGCTTCCGGCCGGGCCAGTGCTTCTCCACGATTGCGCTGCGGATGCCGGTCTCCGCGGGCTCGAAGCACTCCGCCAGGATCTCCCAGCAGCGGTCCAGGGCATCGAAGAGGTCCAGGTTCACGCCCAGGTCCATGATCTGCTTCTCGAACAGGTCGCCGTACCGGATCAGTCTCCGGTCCCACTCGGACAGCTCGAACCCCATCTCCTCCTTCTCGCGGCTCTCCTCGCACTGTGCGTAGAGCTGGATGCAGGCGTCCATGATCGCCCGGTGGTCGTCCCGGGTCTTGCCGTTGACCAGCTGCTTGAGGCGGGACAGGGATCCGAAGGGTTCGATCCGGCCGTTGCGGAGGTACAACTGGCCCTCTGTGATGTAGCCGGTGTTGTCCGGCACCGGATGGGTCACGTCGTCGCCGGGCATGGTCGTGCAGGCCAGCACGGTCATCACGCCCGCCCCGTCGAAGTCGACGGCCTTCTCGTATCTCCTCGCCAGCTGGGTGTACAGGTCGCCGGGGTACCCCCGGTTGGAGGGGACCTGCTCCATGGTGATCGCGATCTCCTTCAGGGCGTCGGAGAACGCGGTCATGTCCGTGAGCAGGACCAGGACGCTCTTGCCCTGCAGGGCGTACTGCTCGCCCACGGCCAGGGCCAGGTCCGGGATGAGCAGGCACTCGACCACCGGGTCGCCGGCGGTGTGGATGAACAGGATGGTCCGGCCCAGGACCCCGGCCTCGTCGAATCGCCGGCGGAACTGGAGGTAGTCGTCGTGGCGGAGTCCCATGCCCCCCAGGATGATCACATCCGCGTTGGCCTGCATGCCCACCCGGGCCAGGACATCGTTGTACGGCTCCCCGGCCACGGAGAAGATGGGCAGCTTCTGCGATCCGACCAGGGTGTTGAACACGTCGATCATGGGGATCCGGGTGTGGATCATGCGGTTGGGCACGCTCCGCTTGACCGGATTGACCGGCGCGGAGCCGATCTCGACGGTCTCGGCCTTGACCTCGGGTCTCCCGTCCCTCGGCAGGCCCGATCCGTCGAACACGCGGCCGAGCAGGTCGTCGCTGAACGGCACGCGGAAGGACCGGCCGAGGAAGCGGATCCGATCCCCGTTGGAGACCCCCTCGGTTCCCCCGAAGAC
>JAGOQT010000271.1 GCA_018007255.1 Phycisphaerae bacterium
CGCATAGAGCGGATTGGACGCGTCGCTCACCTCCGCGATCCGCCACCGCATGGCACCAAAGGTCCCCGCACCCTGGGGATCACTGAACGCACTGACCGTGAACCGCAGGTCATCCGTGGGGTATCCCGGGGTCCCCGTGTAGAGGACCGTGGGCGTGCGGGGGATGGACGCATCTTCAGCCTCGGCCACCAGGGCATACACGCCATACTGACCTGAGGCCACCTTCGAGAACCCCACGGGCGTGAGAAAGGCCTTGTAGTACTCGACCTGTCCGGCCCAGTCCTTGGTCTGGAGGAACTCGTTGTTCTCGTAGAACTGTCCCTTCTTCCGGGTCCTGGGGTGGTAGTCCCACATCGCCCGGTTGGCCTCCACAAACGTCCTGCCCCCGTAGGGCGTGGCGATGACCGCGGCCATCTCGTCGACGACCTCCGCGGCCTGTTCCCCGTTGAACAGCAGGTCCAGGAGCTCGCGGGCCCGGTTCTTGTAGGCCAGGCCGTACTCCGGGTAGTCCAGGGCATAGCGGAAGCGCTCCCAGTCCGTGTAGTGGGTGCCCCACTCGAAGGTCAGGTCCAGGTCCCAGGGCAGCATCCACCACTGGTTCGTCTCGCCGTTGTGGTAGTAGATGCAGTTGGCCTCCGCCCGGCGGTCCGAGTCGTTGATCGCCACCCCGACGGACTTGGAGCTGTAGTAGTTGGCCAGGTTTACGTTCTGTGCCCACCACACGGAGTTGGGTTTGGAGTTGTAGGTGTTGATGAACGTCGTGACGTCCGAGCCGTTGGCCGGCTGCGTGGCCCCTTGGTGGGTCAGGTTGTAGCCCGAGTCCATGCGGTACACGTTGCCGTCCGGCAGGTCGTGCTCGTCCAGAAAGGCCCCGTCCGCCTGCTCGATCGTGAAGTACAGGCCCCAGAAGTCCCCCTCGTATTGGTCCGTGGGATCGGCCTCCGTCTGGCTGTCGATGACACGGAGGTGGAAGTAGTGGGTCCTGCAGCTCGGGACCCCTGCCATGTTGTACAGCCGAAAGCCCAGGGTCTCGTTCATGACCATGCCCTGCGTGCCCTGGTCCCATCCCCCCGGATGGGGAAACTGCCACCAGGGGCACGTGCCCGTGCCCACGTTCATCTTGTCCCACCCCCGCGCGTACTCGCGGCCGTGGTCGTCCTTCCCCTGGAAGTAGCGGCCGCGGTTGAAGTCGAACTTCCACTTCTCCTTACCGGTCTGGCGCGGCGAGTACTGCCCTCGGATCCGGTAGTGGATGTTGTCGTACACTGCCCCGTCCACCACGAGCGTGCCGGAGAAGTAATACTCCGTGTTGTCGTAGCTGCCGTTGTACTGGCAGTTCTCGACGTCGACCTGGCGGGACAAGAGGTGGTACACGGGCAGGCTTCGCATCACCTCCTCAGGGTAGAGGGCCGCTTGCCTCAGGGCACCCGCGCCGTTGGGGTTGATGGCCCCTCTCCACTCAGGGACCCCGTCGTACACGAAGTACGCGAAGTTCCGCCCCGCATCGTCCGCATAGGGCACCTGCACGGCCTGGCCGAGGCCGTCCTCGGCCGTGATGCGATAGCGTACGAGCCGTCGATGGATCTGCACCGATGCGGGGATCTGCACGGTGTAGACGTCATCTCCGGCCAGGAGGTCGCCATGCAGTCCATCGTCGTGCATCGAGAGGGTGGACCAGTTGGCTACAGCCTCATAGTCGGGGTTGGGCACGGTCTGGCTGGGCGCCCGGGCCGGGTAGTTGGGCAGTGTGATGGGGATGTAGTCACCCGGATCCACCACCTGGTAGGCCACGGACACGCTCGACATCCCGTTCGGATCCGTGACCTTGGCCGTGATCGTCACGACCTGATTCGAGCCGGGCTGCTGCGAGCTGTGCGCCACCTGCCGGATCGCAGGCGGGGCGTCCTCGGACCACACACCGTTCAGCCGGCCCGGAGTGGGACCGTGCCCTCCGGTCGCAGCCCCGGAGTCCACCGTGGCCAGGGCCATGCCGAACACGATGTCCGAACTGCCCGCGTTGACCTGGTGCACCTCCACGGCCACCACGTTCTCCCCCTTCACGAGATTCGTCACCGCCACCGTGAAAGGTCCCTCGCTGGCCGCATTGTCCACGGTCCTCGACGCGAAGGTGCTGTAGTGGACCTCGCCCGCGGGCATGCCCAGGCGGTAGAACTCCTGTCCGTTCAGGTAGAACACCGCCCCGTCGTCCACCATGGCCGTGAACTGCAGGGCAGTCCGAGACGGATCCCCCAGGAAGGTGAATCGCGTGCGGAAGTAGTATGTGGTCCGGCCGATCGTCAGGGGCGTGCCCTTGGGGGACACGGCCGCGCTCTCCACATACAGGAGACCCGCGCCGCCGGCCCACCCCGAGTCACTGAAGCTCCGCCCCCGCCACGCTGTCCCCAGGTCCGACCCGGACTGGTCGTACCTCCACACCTGGGCCAGGCCAAAGACCTGCTGGGGCACAGGCGTGGAACCTCCCCCCCCTGCCACAGAGGCCCGCCAGCTCCCGCCCAGGTCGTTGTCCAGACCGGGATGGATCAGCTCGATCGAGTAGCCGGGCGAGTCGCCCACAGTGGGCCAGGGAAACCCCAGCTGGTAGTCCACCCGGTCGACGACCCGCTTGGCTACATCGCACAGCACGACCGTGTCCCCGTCGTTGGCCAACGAGCCCGTCCACGGTCCCAGGGCTGCAACCCCGAACTTGGCAGCCAGGGCCACAGGGTCCCCTGCCACGACCAGGTATCCCCTCGGGGCCAGGACGGTCCCGATCGGGAACGTGAAGGACAGCCCATCCGCAAACGACCAGGCCGACAGGTCGACCGCACCGGGGCCGGGGTTGTAGAGCTCCACGAACTCCACGGCCTCGGTCTCCACGTCCGGGTTGTGGTGGATCTCGTTGATCACCACGCCGTGGGTCGGGGGAGCCCCCCCCTGTGCCCGGGAGGCCTGGTCCGGTCCGAACACCCCAAGGGCCAGGGCAACCACCCCACAAACAACCGCCCGCCGCATCAGGTCTGTCTTCATAGTCTCTCTATACGTGTCTCCCGGCCGTGCCCGCGCAACGAACGCCTTCGACCGGTGGCATTCTTCTCCGTGTATCGGCGTGCTCCCTGCCTCCACGTCAAGGGGATCTCCTAGATCACCACGTCCAGTCCGCAGCACAATGTGCCCTCCATCCTACCAGATTCGCAACACGCACAGAAGCCTCTGCGCGAAATGACGTTTTTTTTGCACAGAAACACACCCATAATGGTGGGAGTGCCGATAAAATGGAGTGACGCCCATACCCGGCACGACACCTATAGGGTGGTGTTGGGGTGTGCGCATAACAGGGTCTCTGTGCCGCTCCGGTCGGCGACGAGCATAGGGCCAGGCATCCATCGAAGGAGGACTGCTATGTGTAGGACCACCACGTTTGTCGTTCTGGCATGGGTCATCGGCCTGGCCATTCCCGCCTCGGCCGATCTCGTGGGCTACTGGAAGATGGACCAGGGCGAGGGCACGGCCGTGTGGGACTACGCGGAGCCCTATGAGGATGCCACGATCTCGCCCGAGAACCCGGCCGCGGTCCGATGGACGACCGAGGGGTACAAGGACGGCGCCCTGGAGTTCCTGATCTCGACCGGGCCCTTCACCATGGTGGATGCGCCCATTGCAGGCGTGAACATCAGCGAGGCCTCGTATGCATTCTGGATGAACATGCCCAAGGCCTTCCAGGCGTGGGGGCCGATCTTCGTGCTCCTGGGCGGGTCCATAGACCACAGCATCGAGTGCGATGGGGCGGCCGATCTGTACATCAGCAGCGGGGCCGTGTGGTTCGGAACCAAGGGCGCAGCTTTGAACGACGACCAGTGGCACCACGTGGCCGTGACCTACAGCACGAGCGGCAACCAGATCGCCATCTACGTCGACGGCAAGGTGGCCGCCACATCGACCAGCACACTCAGCGACGCGATCGCGACGGTTCGGATCGGCGGGCCCCGAAATCGCAACCAGTGGAGGCGGTTCATCGGCAAGCTCGATGACGCGGCCGTGTGGGGCAACGCCCTCAGTGCGGAGGATGTCAAGAACGTCTTCTGGGTCGGTCCTCAGTGGATGCGGTACGCCACCCATCCGACACCGGCCAACGAGGCCATCGTCGACACTGCGAACGTGACCCTCGCCTGGACCCAGGGCGAGACCGCCTCCCAACACCACGTGTACGTCGGCGAGGTCCGCGAGGACGTCCAGAACGGGACCGGGGGCACGGACAAGGGCCTGACCAGTGCGGCCAGCTTCTCCAATTACCCGTGGGCCCTGGGCAAGACCTACTACTGGCGGGTGGACGAGGTCGAGGCGGACGGCAAGACGACCTACCCAGGCACAGTCTGGACCTTCACGATCTCGGCCAAGCTCGCCTCCAATCCCGCGCCGACCCACGGGGCCGTGCTCGTGGACCCGAACGTCACCCTGACCTGGGTCGCCGGTTCTGGGGCCGTGTCGCACGACGTGTACTTCGGCACGGACCCGGCCAACCTGGCGCAGGTCTCCAAGGCACAGACAGGCACGGTCTTCACACCGGTCTCCGTGGCGTACGACACCACCTATGCCTGGCGGGTGGACGAGTTTGACGGGACCCAGACCTACACCGGGGACGTCTGGACGTTCAAGACCACGCCCGACATCCAGGTCACGGACCCCAATCTGGTGGGGTTCTGGGACTTCAACCGGGACGAGGATGGGATTGCCCTGGACTGGTCCGGGCACGGCCAGCACGGCACGCTCTTCGGCGATCCCAACCGGGTGGCCGGCTACCACCAGGGCGCGGTCGCGTTTGACGGCATGGACGATACCGTGGAGGTCCCCCAGGTGATCTCGCGGGAGGCCGTGTCCGACATGACCCTGACGGCCTGGATCAAGGCCGATGTGCCCGGCGCCCAGGGCGCGGGCGCACGCCAGGGCAGCGGGCTGCTGTGGTCCGACCACGCGGGCGGCGGTGACCACTTCACCGTGGCGGTCCTGGGCACCAAGCTGGCCTTTGAGACCGGGCCGGGCGGAAACCCCAACACGATCTCCAACCGAGACGTGGTGACCGGGGAATGGGTCCACGTGGCCGTGACCCGGGCGGGGAGCACGAGCGACTGCCAGGTCTTCATCGACGGGGCCCTGGACGCGGCCAGCGTGCACACGGGCGATACGCGAGTGGGCTCCAACCCCAAGATCGTCATCGGGGGCAATCCGCTCGACGGCCGGTACTTCAAGGGGATCATCGACGAGGTCCGTGCCTACAACCGCGTGCTCTCCCAGGAGGAGCTCGCGGTGGCCATGAGGGCCAATCGGCTTCTGGCCTGGGACCCCAGGCCGGTCAACGGCGGGGTCGTGGACATCCGGGACCCCTTGATGCTGACCTGGTCCGCGGGCGACGGGGCCGTATCGCACGACGTGTACTTCGGCACGGACCCCCAGGCCGTCGGTGCGGCCGACCCCGCAGCGACCGACCTCTACAGAGGCCGTCTGGGTGCAACCGTGTACACCCCGCCCGACACCCTCCAGTGGGCCCAGGCCTATGCCTGGAGGGTCGATGAGGTGGCCGGCGACGGCACCATCGTGAAGGGCCCCGTGTGGTCCCTCAGCGTGGCGGA
This sequence comes from Phycisphaerae bacterium, assembly GCA_018007255.1. Taxonomy (GTDB): domain Bacteria; phylum Planctomycetota; class Phycisphaerae; order Sedimentisphaerales; family Anaerobacaceae; genus DTPU01. The sequence goes on from JAGOQT010000271.1 coordinate 5,625, forward strand.
CTACTTCATCGTGGACGACTTCGAGGCCTATGAC
>JAGOQT010000272.1 GCA_018007255.1 Phycisphaerae bacterium
CTCCACCGTGGATTTCAATGCCCCCAGCCAGATCGATCGAGACTCCCTCACATTCGGGCGCACGGGGTTTGAGGACAGCTTGGCTTTCTGCAATCCCCGTGGAAAGGATGTGAACGAAGATGGGTTGGAAGACCTGGTCTGCCACTTCCTCACGGAAGACACGGGCTTTCAATCTGGTGATACCGAGGGTCTTCTCGAAGGCAAGACAGTGGACGGCGTTCCAATTGGAGGGAGAGATTCCGTCAGGATCGTTCCTTGAAGCAGGCAAACAGGAAGAAACCGAATGCCAAGGAGGCAAACAGGAGGCGGCAAACGACGACGTCTCGACTCCAGTGGCTGGCACGGGCTACTGTGCCTGTACACGCGCTCACGCCGATGGGTACGTTGACCTTGTCTTGCGGTTGTCCGTCCAAGATGCAGCCGCTGCCCGACGATGCGGCTGGGGTCTTGTTAGGGGATGTCAGTAATCACGGCTTGACCCCGTCGCCCCTCTTGATATTGCCCCTTGATCTCTCCCCGCTGTCGCACGGGGTTCCTTCTGTTCCAGGGTCTCGCCCAGCCTGAATCGTCCTATGGCCAGTCTCAGGCTGCCTTCAGCTCAATGGGCTGTATCACGATGAGAGAGGGCATGTTCGAGGACGATGCCGGATTCGCCGATGATCTGCCGGAAATGAAGAGGAGAACCGGCCCTGATAGGGTATAATGGGGCTACCGAGAACCCGTGCGGAGCGTCCCTCGCGTCTTGAGTCTCTTCTCCCTAGAACTCCTTCCCGCACGGGTTCTCCTTGCTCTCTTCCCTGGCTCTGAGGGGGTCTATCCACACCCGCCCTCGCGGCCTCACTGCGGGAAGCCCTCCAGGCGGCCTTCGCCCTCCGGGCAGCGGAATCGCCGCCTGCCCGGTTCAAGGCTGCCCCCCTGAGGAATACGTACTTCCCGAGCGATTCTCGTTGACATTGCCTGCTCCAAGTGAGACACTCGTTTATGTTCGAGACCCAGGGAGGGGTCATCAGTGGTCTTGAGTGCCCCAGGAGGTAGGGACGGCAGCAGCGTTTCTCTTGTTTGCATGTGTGTAGGAGCGACGCGGGCAGCCCATTCAAGATACTGTCGGAAGGAGGGAGTAAGGTAGTGACATGGCCGGTCGCATGGGCTGGCCAGCCCGTAGAGCAGATGTGGGGGTACGACTATGAAGCGACGAATCTTGACAATCTGGTTGAGCGTGACTGCAATGGCAGTCCTGTGTAGTTCAGCACCGGAATGCACGGGGGGGACGTGGGTAACCCTTGACAATCCGGCAGCGGTGTCGACCTATCCACACAGCATTGACGGTGGCAGAATCGTCGGCTCCTACGTTGACGCCTCAGGGGGTGGCCATGGTTTCGTCTATGACGGTACTACATGGACACGCCTCGACGCTCCAGCAGCGACCTTCACAAATGCGTGTAGCATAGATTGGGGGAAGATTGTCGGTTGGTACGAGGATACTTCAGGAATCCATGGTTTTCTCTATGATGGGACGAACTGGACTGCGTTCAATGCGCCAGAATCGCTATCCACATATGCATTTGGCATCGACGGCAAGAATATTGCCGGCTACTACCTTGGTGGAACGGTGGAGCAAGGTTTCATCTATGATGGGACGAACTGGACCACGCTCAATAAGCCGGGGTCGCTTGCCACACACGTATGCGGCATCGACGGGAGCAACATGGTTGGTTCCTACAAGGACACTGTCGGGTGGCATGGATTCCTGTTTGATGGGACGAGTTGGACCACTCTTGACGCCCCCTTCGAGGGATCCATCACGAATCCTACGGCCATCGATGGCCGTATCATTGTTGGCAGCTACACTAATAGTTCTGGGGTCCACGGCTTTGTCTATGACGGGACAACATGGACAAGCTTTGACTACCCTGAGATGGCGTGGACCTGTCCGCTCGGCGTTGACGGTGGCAGAATCGTCGGTTACTACGCTGACTCGTCGGGCGTGGACCATGGCTTTCTCTATACGCTGGAGGGTGCCGTGTTACCACTGCTGGATACCATCGATGATGTTGCGGATTTGAATCTTCACCAGGGCATCAGCAACAGTCTGTCGGTGAAATTCGCTACGGCACTGAAGATCATCACCGACGACAATCCGAAGAATGATGTGGCTGGGATCAATACCCTCAATGCCTTCATCAATGAAGTCGAGGCACAGCGGGGCAAGAAGATACTAGAGGCGGATGCAGACATCCTGATCGCTGCGGCACAGCAGATCATGGATCTAGTCAGCACTGAGTAGTTGGAGACAGGGTTCCTCCTGGTGGAGAGCGCATTCCGCTTGCGCCAGGGCCACATCGCGGGCCAGAAGCCCTATGTTTGGCCTACGCCTGGTCAGGGGGTGCGATCACCTTATGTCCACCGAATGGTCCAGGTTTTCAAGGAGTCGCTGGTAGTACCCTGCGGACTCCTTTCTTGTGACCGTCCGTCCGATCGGCCGGGCGCACTCTCTGACCTCTTCCGCTGGCGGCGGGACTATCGTTTGTAGTGTAGCATGATGGATCTGCTCGTTTCAACACCTCGCTACTCTAACGGAAATCACGGCGGCCATAAGGCGATCAATGTCCCCGACGGCATTACGTGGACAGAATCTGACCTCGCGGGTGAGGCGATGCCTGGGATAGGCCTATTTGGGATTCCGGTTCTTCAAGGACTGCGGGCTCCGGCAGGCAGCCCTTTCCATCTGCCAGGAGGCCGCTCGATTTCGGGCTACCACCGCATGGATGTCCTGATGATGCTGGCAGAATACGCATTTTAGAATACGCATTTTCCACTTGACACCTGCCATGGCACGTGTACGTTTATCCTCAGATCCCAGGGAGGGGATCAAGGGCAGTGAGGACACCCCAGCCGCTAGGGAGAGCAGCAGATTCCGTTGTGTGGATGGTGCACTGGACCGTGAGTGCGTGCAGTCTGAGGAGGCATGTCAGGTAACCTATTCAACAGGAGGAGACAGATCATGAAGAGGATCACATTGTTAGGACTACTGGCAGTCGTGGCAGTCGCTTCGCAGGCATTCGCAGGGAACGTGCTGGTCAACGGGGACTGGGGCACTGGTGATGAGACCGGCTGGACGCGCTGGCGCGCTCCCTGGGGCGCCACCGAAACCTGGGCGGTGACCGCGGCTGGTCCGACGCCCTTTGAGGGCACCCTTTCCGGCACGGGCGGCAACGGCAGCTTCGGCTGGTACCAGGTAGTCCCAGTCACGGCGGGAACATGGGTCACGTTGTCAGGCGACTGGGCCGGCAATATCGGTGGCGCCGGATGGGCTGAATTCATGTTGTGCACCAGTGCCAACCCTGCCGAAGACTGGGCCACACGTGCTGATATCGGCGCCGCCGCTGACATCGCCTTCAAGAAGGACTCGTGGGGCATGAACCCACCGACTGCGTGGGCCTGGCAGCCTGGTTCGCTGTCACCGCATCCCGCCGGCAACGGGGGCATAATCCAGAGCTTCGGCTACGTCTGCGTCGGCCTCAAGCTCGGCGGCTTCCCCATGGGCTCGGCTTCCTTTGACAACATCGTCCTCAACGTTCCTGGCCCGGCCATTCCTGCCCCAGGGGCCATCCTTCTCGGCACCCTCGGCACCGGCCTTGTCGGCTGGCTCAGGAGACGCAGATCGCTGTAGTTCTGTGTGAGATTTGGCTTCCTGAAGGGCTGTGGGCACCATTACCACAGCCCTTCTTCATTTCTGCCTCAGCCTGTCCTTGGCCGCAGCGTGGGCCCAGGGCCTTCCAGACCGACGTGCATATGTGGTTTACATACGGTCTTCGCATCGGACTGAATCGGCCTGGCCGTCCTGCCTGGTTCGCTTTGCTTTGACCCGCGCCCAGCCGCTGGGCCTGTTCACTTGGTCCCATGTACGTTTGTATTCGTGATTCTTGAGTCTTTGCCAGTAAAGCTTATAGCTCTGATGGCCACCGACGATGTATGTGTTCCTGGGACCCCTGGCTAGACGCTGCCCCGTCTCTTGATCTGATCGCTGGAGCCAAGCCAAGGCCCTCTCATGCTGTGCCAGGTCCCCGCCGATCTCGTCTGTGAGGACTCACGGGCTGACCACCACGTATCCGTCTCGGTCCATGTGCGATAGAACCCAGGTCCAGTCGGCGAGCACATAGGCCCCGGCCCCTCGCAAGTCTCCTGGAAACGTGTCCGCCGTAATCACAACGTAGTTGGTTCGTGGTCTGCCCATGGGGTGTCCTTTCGGGTCCAAAAAGGCTAGAATTGACTCCAGCCGTGATCAAGGAATAGGAGTCCCGCGACCGAGGGGGGGCCGGTGGGGGCCTCCCCACCCCATACCCCAGCCCCTGGCCTTGGGCTGCCACCTTGTCGGTCGCGTCGTCCGACAGGCCGAGCCGCTCGCCCTGACACCCCACCCGACCCGCGGTAGATGTGCAGCGGAATCGGGCAGACAGGGCCGATCGTGTCTGCACCCGGCCCAGAGAAGGCCAAGGCGTGGATCGTGGCTGCTGGGCGATGTGGACGGCGGTAGCGGCGGGGGGGGGCTGTGGGCCCTGGTCGCATCATTTGGACTGGCCTCCAGCATTAGATCGGGCCAGGTCCAGGATTGCCTGTCTTGTCTCGTTGGACAGGGTCGTCCAGACTGCTACCACCGTGTCCAGATCCGGGTCGTTCTCGTGCTCGCCGGGCTTCTGGGCACAGTGCCTTTTTCTGAAGTTCGTAAGTCTTTATCTAAAATGGCCTTAGTGGAGAGACCGTCATAGCTTGAGGGCTAGTAGGGGCAATCCTGTGCTGGTTCAAATCCAGTCTCGGGCAGTGGGACTCAAGGGGGGGGCCGTGCTCCGGCGTGGCCTGTGCCACGGGGGTCAGAGACCCTGGATTCGCCCGGTCTCCACATCCACATCGATCCGCCGGAATGCCGGGTCCGAGGCCGTTCCCGGCATGAGGTTGATGTCACCCGCCACCGGCACCGCGAGGCCGGCACCCTGGTACAGGAGCACGTCGCGGATGGGCAGGACCCAGCCGTGGGGCCGCCCCTTCCGATCGGGGTCGTGCGAGAGGCTCAGGTGGGTCTTGACCATGCAGGTCCCCAGCGATTCGTTGCGCGGGTCTGCGTCGAGGTCCCGGATCTTGGTGGCGGCCGCATCCGAGTAGGTCACGCCGGCAGCGCCGTACACCTGACGGGCAATCAACTCAATGCGGTCTTGCAGCGGCGTGTCGGGGGCGTACAGAAATCGGAAGGCGTGCTTCTCCTGGCAGGCCTGTACAACCGCCTCGGCCAGATCGATCGCCCCCTCTCCGCCCCTGAGCCAGTGATCGGACTCGGCCGCCAGGGCGCCCGCCTGATCCGCGATCCTGCGGACCCGGTCCAGTTCGGCCGGGGTGTCTGTGGAGAAACGGTTGATGCACACGACAGGCCTTATCCCGCTGGCCTTCACGATGTCGATGTGGGCCAGGAGGTTCTCACAACCCCTCTCCACGAGACCCAGATTCTCCGAGGTGTACTCCGAGGCGAGGGGCAGACCGGGCCTGACCAAAGGGCCTCCGCCATGCATCTTCAGGGCCCGGACTGTGGCCACGATCACCACGGCATCGGGCACCAGACCGGACTGCCTGCACTTGATGTTCCAGA
>JAGOQT010000011.1 GCA_018007255.1 Phycisphaerae bacterium
CTGGAGGCGCTGGACCTGTCGGTGACCGTCTATGACCAGGACTACAGCGAGACGGACGGCCTGGCCAGGCCGACCCCCGAGCAGTTGCTCTGGCAGGATCATGAGGTGGGGATGTTCATCCACTACTCCATCAACACCTACCTGGACCAGGAGTGGGACACCAGTGCGAACCCCTCCAACCTGGCCCTGTTCAATCCCACGGCCTTGAGCACCGATGAGTGGGTCGCTGCAGCGGAGGCCATGGGGGCCCGGTATATCGTGTTTGTGGCCAAGCACGTGGGCGGGTTCTGCATGTGGCAGACCCAGACCACCACCTACAGCATCCGGAACACCCCCTACAAGGACGGCCAGGGCGACGTCCTGCGCGACCTGGTCGACTCCTGCAAGGCCCGCGCCATGAGGCTGGGGGTGTACCTCAGCCCACAGGATCGGTTCCACGGGGCCGGCGTGGGAGGCACGACCTTCAAGGCCGCAGACCAGGACCGGTACAACGCCGTATACCGCGCCCAGCTGACGGAGGTCCTGAGGGACTATGGTCCCTTTGTGGAGGTCTGGTTTGACGGGAGCATCGTCACCCCTGTGGCCGACCTCCTGGAGGCCCACGCCCCCAACGCGATGGTCTTCCAGTGTCCGGGGGGCCGGTCCACGATCCGCTGGGTCGGCAACGAGGACGGCTATTGTCCCTATCCGGCATGGAACGCCGTGGCCAAGGCCGTGGCCGACACGGGCACGGCCACGGCAGCGAACAGCGACCCTGCAGGAGACGTCTGGCTTCCCATCGAATGCGATGCCCGGACCCGGAACACCTGGTTCTGGAACGCGGGCAATGCCCACACCCTCAAGAGCCTCGACGCGCTGATGGGCATGTACACCCGGTCGGTCGGACACGGGGCCGTGCTCCTGCTCAACATGACACCGGATCCGACAGGGGCCCTGCCCCAGGCGGACGTGGATCGCGTCCGCCAGTTCGGCCAGGAGGTGCAGAGGCGATTCGGCCGGCCCCTCGCCCAGACCTCGGGGGCCGGGGATCTGCTCACCCTGGTCCTGCCCGAGCCGCACGCCCTCAACCACGTGGTCCTGATGGAGGACATCACGCACGGCGAGCGGATTCGCGAGTACGTGGTGGAGGGCAGGGTGGGGACGGCCTGGCAGAGGCTCTGTTCGGGGACGGCCGTGGGCCACAAGAAGATCGATGCGTTCGCGTCCGTGGAGCAGGTGGCCGAGGTCCGCCTGCGGTGCCTGCGGTCCGTGGGTGAGCCGATCCTCCGCCGGATGGCCGTCTACCACACGGACACCGCCTCGTATGACCCGCCGCAGCATCCCTTCTCTGTGGTCGATCAGTGGTATCCCGGCCACCCGGCGACCGGACCTGACCCCACCCCCTGGGACATCGACATCACCTCGTTCATCCACGACGCGGGCCGGTTCGAGGTCGTGTTCGAGAGGACCGGCGGGGACCAGGACATCGAGATCCGGTCTGTGCTCCTCTTGATCGACTCCGTGGCGCAGCCGAACTGGGTCGAGTCCCTGGGCGAGCCGTACCGCTATCGCGTCACGATCTCCGGGATCGGCCAGTCCGTCGTCCTGCGCGCGTTCGCCTGCGGTCCATCTGGCAGCCGGTCCTACGGCCAGGTCCAGCTGAGGCGCGAGCAGTAGGCAGCGATGGCCCTGGAATTCCCGTCCAGGGCCAGGTAACATCTGACTCCTGATGGTGCAGAATCTCGATGTCAGCTACTTGGAGCCGGACCTGCCCAAGGCCACCCTGGGACAGGTCCTCCGCCACTGCCTGGCCTCGGCCCTGGTGTATGGCGCGGTCCTGCTGGTCTTCACGGTCGTCCCATGGTTCCGGGAGCTGCTGAGCATCCGGATCGGCGGGGCTCCGGCCATGCACTGGTATCGATGGGCCTACGTGGTCTACCTCCTTGTCGCACCCCTGGTCTTCCTGATCTTCAGGCCCAGGTCTCTGTGGGTCTCCAAGAACCTCCGGATCGTGGGCTATGTGGGCCGGGTGCTCGGCCGGCGATTCCAGCCGGCCTCCTTGCAGACCCCCGAGGGCTGGCGTCCGACGTATGAAGAGAAGCACGCCATAGCCTTTCTACTGATCAAGATCCTGTATGGCCCGCTCATGATCCACTCCGGGATGACGGACTACGCCGGGATCCGCCAGTTCCTCGGACAGGCCCCGTCCCCCCACACCTTCCTGGACTACGCGGACCGGTACTACGTCCTCTTCACCAAGGGGGTCTTTTGCGTGGACTCGTTCCTCTTTGCCATGGGCTACCACAGCGAGGCCGGGCCCATGAGGAACAAGCTCCGCTATGCGGAGACCAATCCCTGGCATATCCTCGTGTGCATCGCCTGCTATCCGCCCTTCAACAACATCACGACCCTGTTCATCGGCCCCTCGACCGGCGACCCCTACATCCTGTACGGGGGGGATATCCATCACCCCGCCACCTGGATCCTGCGGGGCCTGTCCGTGCTCTTCCTGGCCCTGCTCACCCTGTCCTCGTGGTCCTTGTTCACCAAGGCCAGCAACCTCACCAACCGGGGCATCGTGGATTGGGGGGCCTATCGTCTCGTCCGGCACCCAGGGTATACGGCCAAGAACCTGTACTGGATCACGACCCTGATCCCTGCCCTGGTCCCGAACACGGCCCTGCCCGGGTTCACCTGGCCCCGCTACGCGTGGTTCCTGGCGTGCGCGGTCCTGGGGATCGTGTGCTGGGCCACGGTCTACTTCCTGCGGGCCATCACAGAGGAGCGGTTCCTCATGCGGGACCCAGACTATGTGGCCTACTGCAAGAAGGTCCGATACCGGTTCATACCGGGCGTATACTAGGGACCTGTCCGGGAGGACGCCATGTCACCCAAGCGGCTCATCCTCATCTCCATCGTCGGGCTCTTGGGATGCAGGGCCCTGACCCAGGGACACGCAGGAGCGGATCTGCACGTGGACAACCTGCGTTGTGAGGGCCTCGTGGATCCCCCGGGCATGGATGTGGCCCAGCCCCACCTGGGATGGCAGATCCGGTCCCAGCAGCGCGGCCAGAGGCAGACCGCATATCAGGTCCTCGCGGCATCCGACCCCGACCGCCTGGCCCGGGACGAGGGCGACCTCTGGGACAGCGGGAAGGTGGCCTCCGACGAGTCGGTCCGCGTGCCCTATGCAGGCAGGACGCCGGCCTCGTCACAGCAGGTCTTCTGGAAGGTCCGCGTCTGGGACAAGGACAGCCAGGTCTCTGCGTGGAGCCGGGCCGCATCGTGGACCATGGGCCTGCTCTCGGGCCGGGACTGGCGGGGTGCACGCTGGATCACGGACAAGGATCTGTTGGACCAGGAGAGGGCTGCGCTCGGATACAAGTCCGAGGACACGGATGATCCCAATGAGGTCAAGTGGGTCCAGATCGACCTGGGCCAGGTGTTGCCCGTGGATCGGGTGCGGCTCCATGCCCTGCGCCACACGGTGCCTGAGAGGCTCGGATTTCCACGGCGCTTCAGGGTGGAGGTGGCGAACGATCCGGCGATGCAGGACGCCCGGGTGGTCTCCGACCAGACGGGGCGGGACTCGAACGTGTGGACGAGTCTCATCGAGGTCCGGCCTGCCGGGCCGGTCTCCGGGCGATACGTGAGGGTCACGGCCACGCGGCTCCGCACGACCCAAGGACAGACCTGCCTGGCCCTCAGCCAGATCGAGGTCCTGTCGGACGGGGACAACGTGGCGGTCGGCAGGAAGGTCACGGCCAGTGACAGCGTGGAGAAGACGCCCTGGTCTGCTGCAGCCGTGGTGGACGGCCTGGGTGTCCCCAAGGCCAATCCCCACGCCAACAGGGGCCTCCGCATGCGGCGTGCATTCGATGTCCGCCCCGGTCTGTGCAGGGCCGTGGTCCACGTGTGCGGCCTGGGCCACTATGAGATGTCCATGAACAGCTCGCGCGTGGGCGAGGGTCTCCTCACACCCGGGTGGACCGCCTACGACAAGACCTGCCTCTACGATACGCACGAGGTCACGTCCCTGCTCCGGCCTGGGTCCAATGCCGTGGGCCTGACCCTGGCCTGCGGCATGTACAACGTGCAGGCGGGCAGGTACGTGAAGTTCATTGGGCCGTTCCGGCCGCTGACCGCCATAGGCCTGATCCGGCTGGACTACGAGGACGGCACCACGGAGACCGTGGTCACGGACGATGCGTGGAAGGTCTCGGCCGGCCCGATCACCTTCTCCAACGTGTTTGGAGGCGAGGACTACGACGCCCGCCTGGAGCAGCCCGGGTGGGACGGACCTGGGTTTGACGCCGCAGGATGGGCACAGGCCGCGACCTATGCCGGGCCCGGCGGGAAGCTCGAGGGCGCGACGCGCGCCTCTCCACCCCTGCGTGCGTTCGAGGTCCTCAAGCCCGTCGCGCACAGGCCGATTCGGCCTGGCGTGGAGGTCTATGACCTGGGCCAGAATGCCTCGATCATGATCCGCATGCGGGTCCGCGGACCGGCCGGCTCCACGGTGAAGGTCATCCCAGCGGAACTGGTCAGGGCAGATGGGTCTGTGGACCGCGGCTCGTGCGGAGGGGGCGAGGCCTCGTGGAACTACACACTGGCCGGCAGGCAAGGGCCGGAGTCCTGGGAGCCCCGGTTCTTCTACCACGGCAGCCGGTACCTGCAGGTCGAGCGCAGGGCCCCGGGCGGGGGCGGCGATCTGCCGGAACTGGAATCCATCGAAGGCCTTGTGGCCCACTCGGATTGCCCGCCTGCGGGCGAGTTCACCTGCTCCAGCGACCTGTTCAACCGCATCCGCATGCTGGTCCGATGGGCCCAGAAGAGCAACCTGGCCCACGTGCTCACGGATTGCCCGCACCGCGAGCGCCTGGGCTGGCTGGAGCAGGTTCACCTCAACGGTCCGGCACTCCGGTACGAGTGGGACCTGGACCGCCTCTTCTCCAAGACCTTCGGGGACATGGCGGACGCACAGCAGCCCAGCGGCCTGGTGCCGGACATCGCGCCCGAGTACATCGTCTTTGACGAGGGATTCAGGGACTCGCCCGAGTGGGGCAGTGCCGTGATCCTGGCCGCCTGGCAGCACTCCCTGTGGACCGGAGACGACTCGCCCCTGCAGCGGCACTACCCCGTGATGCAGCAGTACCTCGCGTACCTGGCCAGCCGGGCCCAGGACCACATCGTCTCGCACGGCCTGGGGGACTGGTACGACATCGGTCCCAACCCGTCCGGCAATGCTCAGCTCACGCCCGTCGCCCTGACCGCCACAGCGATCTACTTCGAAGACGTGCAGGCCATGGCCAGGATTGCCGAACACCTGGGCAGGACCGAAGACGCCCGCAGGTACACCGACACGGCAGGCGAGATCAAGGCGGCCTTCAATCGCAGGTTCTTCAACCCGGAGACCGGCGTCTATGCGACCGGCTCCCAGACCGCCCAGGCCATGCCCCTGGTCCTCGGTCTGGTCGAGCCGGACCGGCGGGCAGGGGTACTTGACGCCCTGGTCCGTGACATACGAGACCGCGGCAACGCCATCACCGCAGGGGACGTGGGCTATCGGTATGTCCTGAGGGCCCTGGCGGACGCGGGCCGCTCCGACGTGGTCTTCGATATGAACCACCAGGCCGACCGGCCCGGGTATGGGTACCAGCTCGCACAAGGTGCAACGAGCCTGACCGAGGCCTGGAACGCAGACAGGAGGTCTTCACAGAACCACTTCATGCTCGGCCAGATCCAGGAGTGGTTCTACCACGACCTGGCCGGGATCCAACCTGACCCGGCCGGACCCGGGTTCAGGACGATCGTCATCCGGCCCGCCATGGTGCAGGGCCTGACCTGGGTGCAGGCCTCCTACGAGTCGCCTTATGGCCGGGTCTCCAGTGCGTGGAGACGCGAGGCAGAGGGTCTGCTCTCCCTGGACGTCACGGTCCCGGTCAACGCCCGTGCGACCCTCCACATCCCGGCCACAGATCCTGCCGCAGTCAGCGAGGGGGGCGGTCCGGCAGACCAGGCGCCGGGCGTGCGATTCCTGCGCAGGGCCGAGGGCCGGGTGATTTACGAACTGGGGTCCGGGGTGTATGCTTTCTCTGTCCGGCCCTAGCCGGCAGTGCAGCCCGCATACACGTTGAAAGGAGGACCGACCATGAGTGCGCCCAAGCACGGCTGTGCACCGGCCAGCCCTGAGCCTCGCCGGCTGCAATCCCTGTCCTGGTGGGGCCTGAGGGTCAGCGGGGCCCTGGCCCTGGTCTGGTTCCTGGTCCGGGTGATCCCTAAGCCCAGCAGGGCGACCTACCCGTGCCAGAGGGCGGCATTCCCATTGGCAGCAGGGTTCGTGATCTGGCTGACCAGCGCGGTCGGCTCGGTCTTTGCGTTGCGCAAGGCCCGTGAGCACGCACGCGGATCCCGCTGGGCCCTGGCCGGCCTCTGCCTGGTCGCGGCAGGGATCGCGGGGGTGGCGGCGATCCGGACCTCGCCGGACAGCGAGGCCCTGGCCCAGGGCCCTGGGTCATCCCTGTCCGTGTTCACGCCCACGGAGCCGGTGAACTCGCCCATGGGCACTGCCTTTGGCGTCAAACCGGGGCGCGTGGTCTGGGCCCACGACCCCAAGGCCACCACCTGGGACGGCACGTCCAATGAGCCGGGCTGGTGGGACGACCGCGCCACCCGGCCGGACATCGTGGAGCGGATGCTGGCGCACACGATCCGGTCCGTGGGCGACGCGCCTGGGGTACAGGAGGCGTGGGAGAGGATCTTCAAGGACTTCAACCGGAGGAAGGGCAAGGGCGAGGTCGGGTACAAGAAGGGGGAGCGGATCGCGGTCAAGCTGAACCTGAACCAGTGCAGGTCCCACGGCGATTGCGGGAACGCCTCGTACATCGCGCCCCAGCTCGTGGTTGCCCTGGTCCGCCAACTGGTCCGGGAGGTGGGGGCCGCGCCCGGGGACATCACCTGCTACGACGCGGTCCGCTGGGTGCCGTCCACGATCTACGACCGGTGCACTGCGGAGTTCCCGGGCATCCGCTTCGTGGACAGCGTAGGCGGAGACGGCAGGGACAAGGCCGCGGCAGCCCCGACAGACACCCTGACCCTGGCAGGAGGCGAGGTGATCTACCTGCCGACCTGTGTGACCGAGGCCGAGTACCTGGTCAACGTGGCCGGACTCAAGGGCCACGGCATCGCGGGCATCACGGTCTGCGCGAAGAACCACCTGGGGTCCATGCTGACCGCCGGCGGCGACAGCGCCGCACGCCAGATCCACCGCTACATCGGGGTCAGGGCGGGCAGCCGGGGCGGGGGTGCCGCGCTGCCCATGGGCACCTACAACGGCCTGGTCGACCTGAGCGGACACAGGCACATCGGCGGCAAGACCATCCTGTACCTGATCGACGCCCTGTATGCCACCCGACACAACGAATACAGGCTCGATCCCTCTTGCCAATGGCAGAGCCCGCCGTTCAACGGCCGCTGGACGGCCAGCCTGTTCGCCTCGCAGGATGGTGTGGCCCTGGACTCCGTGGCCCTGGACTTCCTCCGCAACGAGCTGACCCTGAGCAGCATCGTCACCGGCTCCGTGGACAACTACCTGCACGAGTCCGCCCAGGCCCATGAGCCGCCCTCCAAGAAGGCCTATGACCCGGAGGGGGACGGCCGTCCCGTCACGCAGAGTCTGGGCGTGCACGAGCACTGGAACAACGCCCGGGACAGGAAGTACACCCGCAACGTCGGCACAGGCCCAGGCATCGAGCTGGTCAGCCTGCCCGCGGGTTCCTGACAGGCGATGGGTATTGTAGGCCGTTTGTGAGAAGGCAGGGGTGCGGAAGGAGACGCGAACGTGGCGGATGAAGGGGACCAGGCACACACCGACGAGGTCCGGTCCCTGTTCGCAGCCATCGCCCCCCGCTATGACCTGATCAACGACGTGCAGAGCCTGGGCCTGCACCGCGGGTGGAAGCGGCGGGTCGCGGACCTGGCCTCTGTCAGGCCCGGGGACCGGGCGCTGGATGTCTGCTGCGGCACGGGGGACATCGCGTTTGAGCTGGCGGGCCGGGGGGCCCAGGTCACGGGCCTGGACCTGTGCAGGCCCATGCTGGACCGGGCTGAGAGGAGGACCGAATCCGCCCAAGGGCCAAGACGTGAAGGGTACGCCCCCCCGCGATTCGTCTTGGGCGACGCCACGGCCCTGCCCTTTCCGGACAGGTCCTTTGAGGTCGTGACTTCAGGCTACGGCCTGCGGAACCTGGCAGACTGGCGCAAGGGCCTTTGCGAGATGCGGCGTGTGGCTGTGCCCGGAGGCAGGCTGGTCGTCCTGGACTTTGGCAGGCCCGGCAATCCTCTCTGGAGGGGGGCCTACATGGCCTATCTGCGATGGGTCGTCCCTGTGATCGGCCTTGCGCTGTGCGGCAATCTTCAGGCCTATGCCTACATCCACGGCTCGGTGAGGCACTACCCTGCGCAGATTGGCTTGGAGCAGGGGATGAGGGAGACCGGCCTCCAGGAGGTCTCGACCACCAGTCTGCTCTGCGGGGCCATGACCATCACCCGGGCGGTTTGTCCCTGAAGACCGTCCCGCAGCAGACCCTTTACATACGGCCGCGTATGGGGTATCTGTGGTGGGTGGTGTGACTGCGAACCGTGGGCATCCGCTGGATCCATGAAGGAGACCCGACCTGATGAAGACCCGAATCCTGTGTCTCGCCCTGCTTGTGCCTCTCTCCGCGTCCTGCTTGGCTGCCGGCGGCCCCCTGATGGTCCAGGCCGTGAACAAGCTGGCCTTTGCCAGGCCCGGCCAGACGATCGAGTTGGCCGCCAAGGACCTGGCCCCGTTGGCAGAGAGGGACCTGACGAGGGTCCGCGTCCGGGACGGGTCCGGCAAGGACCTCCTCTGCCAGGCCGTGGACACGGACGGGGACTACACGCCCGACCAGGTCCTCTTTCAGGCGGACTTTGCAGCGGGCGAGGCCAAGACCTTCACGGCATACGCGGGAGACAAGTGGGTCTACACCCGGGACCAGTTCAAGGCCTACGGCCGGTTCGTGCGGGAGCGGTTCGACGACTTCTGCTGGGAGAACGACCGGATCGCACACCGGACGTACGGCAAGGCCCTGGAGACCTGGGTCCGCGAGCCCCTGACCAGCAGCACGATCGACATCTGGTCCAAGCGCACGGCCCGCATGGTCATCAACGAGTGGTACATGGCGGACAACTACCATGCGGATACGGGAGAGGGCGCGGACTTCTACTCCGCCGGGCTCAGCCGGGGCTGCGGCGGCAACGGCCTGTGGGCCGCGGATCGGCTCTGGGTCTCCAAGAACTTCGTCCACTCCAGGGTCCTGGCCAATGGCCCGATCCGGGTCATGTTCGAGCTGACCTATGACCCCTATGAGGTGGACGGCATCAGCGTGGCCGAGACCAAGCGGATCACGCTCGATGCAGGGCAGAACCTGGACCGCTTCCAGAGCCTCTATCAACCGTACACCCGGCCGGGCCAGACCGTCCCCCTCATCACAGGCATCGGGCTCAAGAAGGTCTCGGGCGAGAGCAACGAGCTCCACGCGGAGCAGGGCTCGCTGGCCAGGTGGGAACGCATGGAGAAGAACGCGGGCTACCAGGGCCTGGCCGTGATCGTGGACCCCAAGCTCTTCGTCAAGCAGACCGAGGACCCGAGGAACCTCCTCGTGCTCGCCCGCGTGCCGCAGGACAATAGGGTCTCCTACTGGGCCGGGTTCTGCTGGGACAAGGCGGGCCCATTCCAGGACGAACAGGCCTGGAGGACCTATGTGGACCAGTTCGCGCGGGGTCTGCTCTCGCCGATCGAGGTCACGGTATCCGCGCAATGACGTGGAGGGGATGGACCATGCGCAGCCCATGTCTCATTCGGTGGGTGGCCGGAGGGATCGGCCTGATCTTCGCTGCCCAGTGCTGGGGCCAGGCCCCGGATCTGTCCCACTGGCCTGCAGGGGCCTCGCCCGCGGAGGTCGGCAGGAGGGTGGCAGAGGACTTTGTGGACCGCAGGTTCGACTTTGAGACGAATCCCCGCAGGCAGTACGTGATCTACCCGGAGGTCTGCACCTGGTACGGGGCCCTAACCGTGGCCAAGCTGACCCAGGACCCGAACCTGTGCGCCGCTCTGGTGAAGAAGTTCGACCCCCTGCTCGCCGCGGAGTCCAAGCGGATCAGCCCCAACGCCCACGTGGACTATCGTGTGTTCGGGGCCGTGCCCCTGGAGATCTACATGCAGACCGGGGACAAGCGGTACCTGGAGATCGGCCGCGGCCTGGCGGACAGGCAGTGGGAGAACCCGACCGAGGACGGGATCACACGCGAGGCCCGGTACTGGATCGACGACATGTACATGATCCCCGCAGTGCAGGTCCAGGCCTTTCGCGCAACGAACGAGGCCCGGTACCTCGACCGCGCGGCCCTGGCCATGGCGGCCTATCTGGACCAACTCCAGCAGCCCAACGGCCTGTTCTTCCACGCCCCGGACGTCCCCTTCTTCTGGGGCAGGGGAAACGGATGGGTGGCTGCAGGCATGACCGAGCTGCTCCGTTCCCTGCCCGCGGATCACCCCAAGAGGGCACGGGTCCTGGAGGGCTACAAGAAGATGATGGCCGCCCTGCTCGCGGCCCAGGACCCCAATGGGATGTGGCACCAGCTCGTGGACAGGCCGGACTTCTGGCCCGAGACGTCGGGCACGGGCATGTTCGCCTTTGCCATGGTCACGGGCGTCCGGAGCGGCTGGCTCGATGCAGGGACCTACGGCCAGGCCGCAAGAAAGGCCTGGCTGGGACTGGTCGGGCACATCGACGCGCACGCCCGTGTCCGGGAGGTCTGCGTGGGCACGAACAAGCGGAACGACCTTCAGTACTACAGGGACCGCCCCAGGAGCACCGGAGACCTGCACGGCCAGGCCCCGGTCCTGTGGACCGCCGCGGCGTTGCTCCGCTAGCGGCGAGGGCACAAGGTCCCTTCGTGGTATCGGGATTGGGCTGTCCGGGGAATGGGCCCCGGATCTTCTGGGAGGACAACATGAGGATTGCACTGGCCGGCGACCACGCCGGGTATGAACTCAAGGAACGGATCCGGGCCTTCCTGTCCGGGCTCGGACACGAGGTCCTCGACCTGGGCACGGACGGGACCGCACCGGTCGACTATCCGGACTTCGCGGAGGCCGTCGGCCTTGCGGTCTGCGACGGCCGCGCGGAGCGGGGCATCCTCGTGTGCGGCAGCGGCGTGGGGGCCTCGATCGCGGCCAACAAGATCCCGGGCGTGCGGGCCGGCGTGTGTCACGACCACTATGCGGCCCACCAGGGCGTGGAGCACGACGACATGAACGTCCTGGCCCTGGGCGGCCGGATCATCGGTGAGGCCGTGGCCCTGGAGCTCGTCCGGGCCTTCCTCGAGGCCCGGTTCACGGCAGAGGAGAGGCATCAGCGAAGACTCAACAAGGTCAAGGCCATCGAGGCCCGTTTCACGCGGGATCCCCAGGTGGACTCGCGTCGGCCCCGCGGGGGTCACACCCGGTGACGGTCTCTAGAGGAACAGACACGAAAGGAACGGAGACATGAGCAACAAGGTGTATGGAGCCATGGCCACGGCCATCCTGGCCGGTCTGATCGCAGGATGCTCGGCCACAGGGACCTCGCAGCCTCAGGCCTTCACGGATTGGCCTGCAGGGGCCTCGCCCCTGGAGGTCGGCAAGAAGCTCTCCAACCACATGGTGCCCCTGTGGCAGATCCGCAGACCGTCTGTCCACTATGCCCAGGACTCGGCCTGGATGACGGCCCTGAAGTTCGCGGCCATGACCCAGGATGAGGATCTCAAGACCCGGCTCATCCGTAAGTTCGATCCGATCCTGGAGCCCGAGGGCCGCAGGGTCATCTCCATGCAGCGCCACGTGGACCACACAATCTTCGGGATCGTGCCCTTGGAGATCTATATGCAGACCAAGGACCCCCGCTACCTGGAGATCGGCAAGATGCTGGCGGACCGGCAGTGGGAGAACCCGGACCCGAACGGCCTGTCCGGAGAGACCCGGTTCTGGATCGACGACATGTACATGATCACGATCCTCCAGGTCCAGGCCTTCCGGGCCACGGGCGACCCCGTGTACCTCGACCGAGCCGCCCTGGAGATGGAGGCCTACCTGGACCGGCTTCAGCAGCCCAACGGCCTGTTCTTCCACGGCCCCAAGTTCCCGTTCTTCTGGGGCCGGGGCAACGGCTGGGTCGCAGGAGGCATGGCGGAGCTGCTCGGCGAGCTGCCGGCCCCTCACCCCAGGCGGGCCAGGATCATGGAGGGGTACAAGAAGATGATGGAGGTCCTCTTGAAGTACCAGGACGCGGACGGCATGTGGCACCAGCTCATCGACCACCCGGAGTCCTACAAGGAGACCTCCTGCACGGCCATGTTCACCTACGCCTTCATCACCGGGGTCAAGAAGGGCTGGCTTGCGGACCCGGCCTATGCGCAGGCCGCGCGCAAGGGCTGGCTCGCACTGCAGGCCTACATCGACGCGGACGGCAACGTGGACCAGGTCTGCGTGGGCACGGGCCAGACCAACAGCCTGGAGTTCTACCTGACCCGGCCGACCCGCAAGGGCGACGCACACGGCCAGGCCCCTGTGCTCTGGTGTGCGGTTGCCCTCCTGAGGTAGAGGAGAGGAACGGCCTGCGTCCTCCGGGCTCATGGGTGCTGACAAGGAGACTGCAATGGCACGCTTGTGGGCCATGCTGCTGGCCCTCGTGTTCGTCATGGCCTCGTGCACGACGGGGCCGAGAGAGGGCATAGCAGGCCCTGCTGCACACCAGGAGAGGGGAGCCGCCGAAGGGAACGTGCCTTCGTTGACTCCGCCGAAGGGCCCCGACGACCCGTGGAGCCAAGGACTCGTCGGTGAATGGGAAAGCTCGGCGGAATCGGATCTCGGTCGATTCAAGGGGTGGGTGAAAGGCCGAGGTCGAATGACGGCAGAGATGGGTCTGGGCGGACATTTCTTGATCATGAAGATGGAGGGTCACACCACGGCGCTCTCCGATGAATACGCCCGGTATCTCCGGGAGACCCAGCATGCCTCTGAAGAAGACATCAGGAGGCTGCAGGACCTAAAGTTCGAGAGTCTGGAGCTTCTCACCACGAATCCGAAGACCGGCGAGGTCGTGGCCTATCTGTTCGATAGCTGGCGGTGTGTGGCCAAAGGCGCCGGCAAACGCGAAGGGGACAGGGAGGTCATCCAATGGGAATGGTCTGTGGGAGGGCAAGGGACGTCCGAGCGTACCACAGACAAGGTCGGCGATGACAGGTTGACGATCGTCGAGAGGTATGCCCTCCCGGACGGAGGTTCTATGGAAGACCGAGTCCAGATGACTCGGAGGCGATGATCCTTGGAGAGATACGTATGCCCGTGAAAGACCGTAGTCTGTTGAGTTGGACCGTGCTGAGTCTTCTCATTGCAGGCGGGGCAGTTGCCTTCGCTGGGGCGGCCCAGCCCAAGGCCTCGCACACCTTTGCCATCGGGGACACCGACTTCCTCCTGGACGGCCGACCCCTCCAGATCCGATGCGGCGAGATCCACTTCGCGCGCGTGCCCAGGGAGTACTGGACACACCGGATCCAGCTCTGCAAGGCCATGGGCCTGAACACCGTGTGCGCGTATCTGTTCTGGAACCACCATGAGTGGAGCCAGGGCCGATACGACTGGGCCGGCCAGGCAGACGCAGCGGAGTTCTGCCGCCTTGCGCAGAAGGAGGGCCTGTGGGTGATCCTCCGGCCGGGCCCCTATGCCTGCGCGGAGTGGGAGATGGGCGGCCTGCCCTGGTGGCTGCTCAAGAAGGAGGGCATCCAGTTGCGGAGCCGGGACCCGGACTTCCTCACGGCGGCCCGGGCCTGGCTCCGGGAAGTGGGCCGGGTCCTGGGCCCGCAGCAGGTCACCCAGGGCGGACCCATCCTCATGGTGCAGGTGGAGAACGAGTACGGGTTCTACGGGGACGACGCCCAGTACATGGCCGAGGTCCGCAAGGCCCTGATCGACGGCGGGTTCGATGTCCCCCTCTTCGCCTGCAATCCGCCCTATGCCCTGCGCAAGGGCCTGCTGCCCGACCTGTTCAACGTGGTCAACTTTGGGAAGGACCCCGCGGACGGGTTCAAGGCCCTGCGCGAGGTCCAGCCCAAGGGTCCCCTGATGTGCGGCGAGTTCTATCCGGGCTGGTTCGACACCTGGGGCTTCCCCCACCACCTGGGCAACACCCCGCAGTACCTGGCGGACCTGGAGACCATGCTCAAGGGCAACGCCTCCTTCAGCATCTACATGGCCCACGGGGGCACGACCTTCGGCCTTTGGTCCGGCGCAGACAGGCCCTTCAAGCCCGACACCTCCAGCTATGACTACGACGCCCCCATCAGCGAGGCGGGCTGGATCGGCGAGAAGTTCAGACTCACGCGCGATCTCATGGCCAGGCACCTGCTTCCCGGCGAGACCCTGCCTGAGCCGCCTGCGCCCAATCCGGTCACGGCCATCGCCCGGTTCGAGGTCGGCGACTCCGCTGCGATCTTCGACAACCTCCCCTCTCCCATGGAGGATCCGACCCCGCGGAACATGGAGGCCTATGACCAGGGCCGCGGCTGCATCCTGTACCGCACGATCCTGCCTGCAGGGCCCGCGGTGGAGCTCTCTGCAAAGGAGGTCCGCGACTTTGCCTGGGTCTTCCTGGACGGCAAGCCTGTCGGCGTCATGGACCGGCGGAGCGGGCAGGGCCGGTGCCAGGTCCCTGGGCGGCCGGAGGCGGCCCGCCTGGATGTCCTGGTCGAGGCCATGGGCCACGTGAACTTCGGCCCGGAGGTGCACGACCGCAAGGGCCTGTATGGATCCGTGGCCTTCAAGACCGCCACAGGGGAGGCCGTGCAGCCCGGCGTCTGGCAGGTCTTTCGCCTGCCCCTGGACGGCCCCATGCTCGCAGGCCTGCGATGGAGGCATGCCAAGGCCACCGGCCCTGCATTCTGGCGGGGCGGATTCGACGTGCCCAAGCCGGCGGACACCTTCCTGGACGTCAGGACCTGGGGCAAGGGTGTTCTCTGGGTCAATGGCCGGTGCATGGGCCGGTTCTGGAACATCGGGCCCACACAGACCATGTATGTCCCGGGCCCATGGCTCAAGGCCGGGCGTAACGAGGTGATCGTCCTGGACCTGCTCGGACCCCAGGAGCCGGCCCTGGCCGGACTGGAGAAACCCATTCTGGATCAGCTCAGACCCGAACTCGACTTCAGCAGCAAGGTCCAACAGGCGGTGCTGGCCATCGAGGGCGCAGAGCCGGTCCACACCGGCACCTTCGCGCCGGGACCTGCGGCCCAGGAGGTCCGGTTCGCCAAGCCCGTCCAGGGCCGCCAGGTCTGCCTGGAGACCCTCAACGCGCAGGACGACAAGCCCTTCGCCGCAGTAGCCGAGCTCGACCTGCTCGATGCGGACGGAAGGTCCGTCCCGCACACGGTCTGGACCGTCGCCTTTGCGGACAGCGAGGAGCGGATCAAGGAGGACGGGTCCGCGCTCAACGCCATCAACGGCCAGACCGCGGACTGCTGGCACACCGAGTGGGGCCAGGCCCAGCCCGGCCACCCGCACAGGCTGGTCATCGACCTGGGCAAGACCGAGACGATCAGCGGGTTCCGCTACACCCCGCGCGCAGGCGACGCCTCGGTCGGCGGCAGGATCAAGGACTACCGGATCTACGTGGGCGCACTGCTGGCCAGGCCGGTGGGGCAGTAGGGGGGGGCAGACAAGCGAATGGTCTTCTCGTAGCAGTATCGAGCGGTTATGATGTAGATCTCGCTATGACGATTACAACCGTAAAAACCGTAGACAAGAAGGGTAGCAAGGAGTCAGGAGGACCGGTAGCGGCGGTTCCCTCCCCAGGTCTCCGTTTACTGAAACGGCATGAACTGGGCCAGGTCTTTACACCAGGACCTATTGCCGACTTCATGGCCTCTTTGTTTGGAGATCTGCCCAGGGAGGTTGACCTGCTCGATGCAGGGGCTGGGCATGGTGCCCTGTCCGAGGCTCTTGTTCGGCGGCTCTGTACGGGAAGGCGCAAGCCCAAGCGGATCTCTGTTACGGCCTATGAGGTTGATGGATCCGCTATTGGACCGTTGGAGGAAACCATGAGCCGGTGCACGCGGGAATGTGAGCAGGCAGGCATCGACTTCTCTGCGAACGTACTCAATGAGGACTTCATTGCAGCAGCCGCACCTATGGCGCGTGGCGACCTCTTTTCGTCCCAACCGCTGCGATTCAACGCCGCTATCGTCAACCCCCCATATCGTAAGATTCACAGTGATTCGATGACCCGCCAACTGCTCCGCTCTGCGGACATCGAGACGAGTAACCTCTACACGGGTTTCGTGGCCCTTATTGTGAAGCTGCTGGTCCAGGGAGGCGAGTTGGTGGCCATCACACCCCGCAGCTTCTGCAATGGTCCCTACTTCAAGCCTTTCCGCTCGTCCTTCCTAGATGCCGTGTCACTACGTCGGCTACACGTCTTCGAGTCTCGCTCAGCCGCCTTTGCTGGCGACGAGGTGTTGCAGGAGAACGTGATTGTCCACGCCGTGAAAGGAGATCCGAGGCCGGGTCGTATCATCATCTCGACCAGTAGTGGCCGGCCAGAAGACCCGGTCAGCGAACGCGAGGTGGACTACCAAGAGGTCGTCCTGCACGATGACCCGGAGCAGTTCATCCATCTGCTCGTAGACGATGGGCATGCCCAGGCTAGAACGGTCATGGACCGACTCCCTGCCACACTGGCAGACCTTGGCCTGACCGTTTCTACGGGTCGGGTCGTGGACTATCGGGCTGGATCTTGTCTTCGCCAGGAGCCCGGCCACGACACGGTGCCACTCATCTACCCTTGCCATTTCAACGGCGGTCTTGTGCAGTGGCCCAAGGAGAACTCTCGGAAGCCCAATGCCATTGTCAACGATGAGCGGACGCAGGACCTGCTTGTTCCAGCCGGGATCTACGTGCTGGTCAAGAGGTTCACCTCCAAGGAGGAGCGTCGTCGCGTCGTTGCCTGTATCTACAATCCAGATCGTATAGCTTCCCCGTTGGTTGGCTTTGAAAACCACCTGAACTACTTCCACGTCCAGGGCCATGGGATGACGACGGATTTGGCAAAGGGGTTGGCGGCCTTCCTCAACTCCTCCGTCGTCGATGCATACTTCAGGCGGTTCAGCGGACACACGCAGGTCAACGCCACCGACCTCAGATCGTTGCGTTACCCCAGCCGCGATGCCCTAGAACGAATCGGTCACACCCTCAATGTCCCTGAGATGTCGCAGGAGGCATTGGACAACTGGGTTGGGAGGGCCCTATGATGGCTCAGAAGCCACGAGGCCAGCTCCCTAAGGCAAGGGCTCGGAAGGTCGCGGAGGCCATGGACATCCTTCGTCAACTTGGTTTGGCCCCTAAGCAGAGCAATGAGGTTGCGGGTTATACCTTGTTGGCCCTGCTCGATCTCAAACCGCTACAGCCGTGGAGGGAGACCACGGCCCCGCTTCGCGGTATCACCCCTATCATCGAGTTCGTGGCTGAGGCCTACGCCGTTCGGTACGCGCCCAATACCCGTGAGACCATCCGGGATGAGGCCGTCAAGTACTTCGTCGAGGCAGGAATACTCATCCGCAATCCCGACAACCCAGCCCGACCGACGAATAGTGGCAAGACGGTTTATCAGGTCGAGCCACACGCACTAGATCTGTTCCGCTCTTTCGGGGGGCCTGAATGGACGGCCCGACTTGTGTCCTACCTGGCCAGTGGCGATCATATCCGCCGTGAACTGGAACGACAGCGAGACATCACTCGCATCTCTGCGAAGCTTCCGACAGGAAAGACCGTTACACTTTCCCCTGGAGGTCAGAATCCCCTCATCAAAAGTGTCATTGAGGAGTTCTGTCCGCGTTTTGTTCCAGGTGGCACGATCGTCTACATTGGAGATGCCGAGGACAAGTTTCTCCACCTGGATGAAGGGTACCTCCGGCGTCTCGGCGTGGTCGTACCTGCGCCTGCCAAGATGCCTGATGTGGTGATTCACGACACTCGTCACAACTGGCTGCTGCTCATTGAGGCGGTGACGAGCGCAGGTCCTGTGGATGGGAAACGCCGGAAGGAGTTGAAGGAGCTCTTCGCGGGTTGCACGGCGGGTCTTGTGTTCGTCACCACCTTCAGTAGCCGAGAGGTGATGCGAAGTTTCCTTAAGCAGATCTCCTGGGAAAGTGAGGTCTGGGTGGCGGAATCACCCGATCACATCATCCATTTCGATGGCGAGCGATTTCTTGGGCCCTATCCAGACACCATGCCTCACCGTTGATTCTGTGATTTCGGACAACAAGAGTATGAGCAACGGGTCGAGGTCATTCTGGTACGCTGGGTCTGAGTACAAAGGGTAGGTGGTTGGTTGGCAGGAACCCGCCTCTGCACATCGAGCGGGCATCGCTCGAATTGCAGGGATTGAGGTCGAC
Organism: Phycisphaerae bacterium; assembly: GCA_018007255.1. GTDB lineage: Bacteria > Planctomycetota > Phycisphaerae > Sedimentisphaerales > Anaerobacaceae > DTPU01. Next base: position 18,487 of record JAGOQT010000011.1, read on the forward strand.
TATAAAGGACCTTTGGAGAACGTCAAATGGGATGCCCGAGTCTCGTTGCGCTCTTGTGTGTATGGGGACAGGTCGTGGCTGCCGGCCAACAGGACGTTGAGCAGCGGGTGGAGGCCTTGCTCCGTCGCATGACGCCGCCCGAGAAGATCGGGCAGATGGTCCAGATCAACGCCCTGGGCGGCCGGATCACGGACGACCTGAGGCAGCGGCTCCGCCAGGGACGCATCGGGTCCATGCTCAATGAGACGGACCCGAACACGAGCCTGGAGATCCAGAGGATCGCGACGGCCGAGAGCAGGCTGGGGATCCCCGTGATCATGGGCAGGGACGTGATCCACGGATTCCGAACGATCTTTCCCATCCCCCTGGGCCAGGCTGCGGCCTGGGACCCGGACCTGGTCCGGGCCTGCGCGGAGGTGGCTGCGGCGGAGGCCGCTGCGGCCGGATACCACTGGACCTTTGCCCCCATGATGGACATCTGCCGCGACCCCCGTTGGGGCCGGATCGCAGAGGGGTTCGGCGAGGACCCCTATCTAGCCAGTGTCCTGGCTGCGGCCATGGTCAGGGGCCTCCAGGGGGACGACCTGGCCTCGCCCCACACGATCGCCGCGTGCGCAAAGCACTTTGCAGGGTATGGTGCAGCCGAGGGAGGCAGGGACTACGACACAGCCTGGCTGCCCGAGGGGCTGCTTCGGGACGTGATCCTGCCCCCGTTCAAGGCGGCCGTGGAGGCCGGTGTGGCCACGGTCATGTGTTCGTTCAACGAGATCAACGGGGTGCCGTCCTCGGGCAATGCCTTCCTCTTGCGCCAGATCCTGCGCGAGGAGTGGGGGTTCAAGGGATTCGTGGTCAGCGACTGGGACTCCATGTCGGAGATGCTCAACCACGGTTTCTGCAAGGACCTCAAGGACGTGGCCCTCAAGTCGATCCAGGCAGGCGTGGACATGGAGATGCAGAGCACCGCGTATCTGGACCACCTGGAGGCCTTGGTCAAGGAGGGATCCGTCCCGGAGAGGCTCGTGGACGAGGCCGTGCGCAACATCCTGAGGATCAAGTTCAGGCTCGGTCTGTTCGACAGGCCGTCGCCCTATTCGGCCAGGCGGCCAGACCCGCCCTCAGCCAAGGCCCTGGACCTGGCCAGACGGTCGGCCCTACAGTCCACGGTCCTCCTGAAGAATCAAGAACAGTGCCTGCCCCTGTCCAGGGACGTCGGGCGGGTGGCCGTGATCGGGCCCATGGCCAATGACCCCTATGAGGTCCTGGGCACCTGGAATCGCGACGGCCGGACAGCGGACACGGTCACGCCCCTGGCCGCGATCCGGACCTTGCTGGGCGACGCCAACCGGGTCCTGTACGCGCAGGGCTTGGCCTACTCCAGGGGCAGGGACAAGGCGGGGTTCGCCCAGGCCGTTGCCCAGGCCCGCAGGGCGGACGCGGTCCTGGTCTTCGTGGGCGAGGAGGCCATCCTCTCGGGCGAGGCCCACAGCAGGGCCCGCCTGGATCTGCCCGGCACACAGAACGATCTCATCGCGGACCTGGCCGCCACAGGCAAGCCCCTTGTCCTGGTCGTGATGGCAGGCAGGCCCCTGATCCTGGGCCCGATCGCAGACAGGGCCCGCGCCGTGCTCTTCGCCTGGCACCCCGGGACCATGGGAGGCCCGGCCCTGGCGGACCTGCTCTTCGGGGTCCGGTCCCCGTCCGGCAAGCTGCCCGTGACCTGCCCCCAGGCCGAGGGGCAGATCCCGATCTACTACAGCCACAAGAACACGGGCAGGCCCCCTGCCGCGCGCAGGCTCCTGCACATGGACGAGATCCCGGTCCGCGCCCGCCAGAGCTCTGCAGGGGACGCGGCCCGGTATCTGGACATCGGGTATCTGCCGCAGTATCCGTTCGGCTACGGCCTGTCCTACACGGAGTTCCGCTACTCCAACCTCCGCCTGTCGTCCCATCGCGTGACCCTGTCCGGCCGATTGAAGGTCTCTGCGGACCTGCACAACGCAGGGCCTGTGGAGGGGGAAGAGGTGGTGCAGCTCTACGTGCGGGACCTGGTGGGGAGCCTGACCCGCCCGGTCAAGGAGCTCAAGGGCTTCCAGAGGGTCCGGCTCAAGCCGAACCAGACCAAGACGGTGACCTTCGACCTGCCGATCCAGTCCCTTGGGTTCCACAACGTCCATATGGAGTACAAAGTGGAGCCCGGCCTGTTTCACCTCTGGGTGGCCGGGGACTCGCATTCTCCCGGGGTGGAGTCCGAGTTCGAGGTCATCGACGGAAGGGATCAACCATGAACAGGTATATCTGGATGGCGGCCGGGTGGGCCCTCTGCGCACAGGCACACACATGGGCCGCGCTTGCGGATGCGGACTCCCCGCGCAGGACCGTCTGGGTGGACCTCATCCGCCAGGCCGAGCCCGCAGTGGTGGCCATCGTCAGGCAGGACGCAGGCGGCAAGACGCAGACCGGCACCGGCACGGTCATCCACGAGTCCGGGGCCATCCTGACCAGCGACTCCGTGGTCCAGGGCCAGACCGGCCATGTCCTGATCCGGGGCCAGTCCCCCATCCCCTACGAGTTCCTGGGCAGGCTGCCTGAGAAGGACCTGGCCCTGATCCGGGTAAGGTCGAACCGTGCGATGGTGGCCGTCCCCTTGGGCCTCAGCCACGACCTGGCCGCAGGCGAGCCGATCCTCGTGGGAGGCAATCCCGGGGCGCGGGGCATCACCTTCTCCAGCGGGATGGTTGGGTCGGCCTCAGTGGCCGCCACCACCGCGGATGCCCTGGAGATGGCAGGGCTGCAATCGGACGGCCTGGATCGGTACATCCGCTTTGACGCCGGGACCGGGGCGGACTTCGTCGGGGGGCCGCTCCTGAACGCCGAGGGCCTGTTGGTGGGCGTGGTCACCCGCAAGGGGCTGACCCAGGAGGACGTGCACCTGGCCACGCCGATCGACCGTGTGCGGTCCCTGTTCTACGACCTGGTGGCACCCGAGGAGCGGGGGGACTTCTGGACCGGCGTGGATGTGGACCTCCTGGCCCAGGAGGCCGTGGTGATCCACGTGGAGCCCAACGGGCCCGGCCCAAGGGCGGGGCTGCGGACCGGGGACCGGATCGCGTCTCTGTACGGCAGGCCCGTGCGGGACGGCCCGGCCTGGATCCTGTCCCTGGTGGGGCGCAGGGCCAACGAGGCCCTGGTCCTGAGCCTCGGCCGGGACAGGAGACCCCAACAGGTCACCCTCTCGCTCCAGCCCTATCCTGTGGTGCCGGCCCTGTCCTTCGACGAAGGCCTGACCGAGGGGCTCTGGTACGCCGTGTTTCAGGGGCGATTCACGACACTGCCTGACTTCCAGGGCCTGGAACCCATCCACGACGGGAATGCCTCCGCGCCCCAGGCAGCAGACCTGCCCGGTCTGCCGGACAGAGACTACGCCCTGGTCTTTGTGGGCTACGTGGAGATCCCCAAGCCGGGGGCCTATCGCCTGGTCCTTGGGTCCGACGGGCAGAGCCGGCTCTACCTCGACTGGCGTGCGACCCTGGACAACAAGGGTCCAAGCCCTTACCAGGAGTCGAGCACCGTGCGCAGGCTCAGCGACGGCCTGCATCCCATGCGGATCGAGTACCTCCAGGCCACGGCCTACCCCAGCCTCCGCCTCCGCATCGAGCCCGACTCCCCATCGGGCGGCCAACCCCCCATTCCCCTGCACTTCTACACGGAATAACGGTCTTTGCGGGGTGGAGATGGGCCCAGGCACTGGCCAGGTCTTGGTTTTTGAGTAGAATCAGACACCATGGTTCGATTGACCCGGTTGTGCCACGGACTGGCGTGCGTGTGGCTGTGCCTGGCGTGCGGGTGCCGCTTGGCGGAGGTTGCCCCGGCCCGCGTCCAGGCCGGGCCCAACATCATCTTCATCCTTGCAGACGACCTGGGCTATGGCGACCTGGGCTGCTACGGCCAGCAGCGGATCCGCACGCCCAGGATCGACCGGCTGGCCGCGGAGGGGATCCGCTTCACCCAGGCCTATGCGGGATCCACGGTGTGCGCACCTTCGCGTTGCGTCCTGATGACAGGCCTGCACACGGGCCACTGCCGCGTGCGGGGCAACGGCGGGGCCTTCCCTGGGTCCCAGGCCCTGCGCCCCGAGGACGTGACCGTGGCCCGCGTGCTCAAGGAGGCCGGGTACACCACGGCCCTGATCGGGAAGTGGGGGCTGGGGGATGTCGGCCCTGCGGAGGCAGGCCTGCCGCTCCGCCAGGGGTTCGACACCTTTTACGGATACCTCAGCCAGACCCACGCCCACAACTACTACCCCACCTTCCTGTGGCGAAACGACGAGAAGGTGGCCCTGCGCAACGTGGTTCCGGACGAGCGGCCCACGGGCGCGGGCGTGGCCACCGAACGCCTGGACTACAGCCCGGACCTGATGGCGGACGAGGCCCTGGCCTTCATCCGGCGATCCAAGGACCGTCCGTTCTTCCTGTACTTCTCGCCCACACTGCCGCACGCGAACAACGAGGCCCGCAATCGCGGTATGGAGGTCCCTGACCTGGGCGGGTATGCAGCCACGGACTGGCCCGACCCGCAGAAGGGACATGCGGCCATGGTCACCCGCCTGGACGGGTATGTGGGCCGCATCCTGGACCTGCTCAAGGACCTGGACCTGGACGACAGGACGATCGTGTTCTTCGCATCGGACAACGGCCCCCACCGCGAGGGCGGCAACGACCCGGGCTTCAATGACTCCAACGGGCCGCTTCGGGGGATCAAGCGGGACCTATACGAGGGCGGGGTCAGGGTGCCCTTCATGGCCCGCTGGCCCAAGGCCATCCGCGCGGGCCAGGTCAGCGACCAGGTCGTGTGGTTTGCGGATGTCCTTCCCACAGCAGCGGCCGTGGCAGGGACCACTGGCCCTGCACAGGTCGACGGGGTCGACATCATCCCCGCCTTGCAGGGCCGGATCCAGGAGGGGCTGGGTGAGAGGACCCTGTACTGGGAGTTCCATGAGGGCGGTTTCAAGCAGGCCGTGCGTCAGGGGCACTGGAAGCTCGTGAACCTCGGTGCAGGCAGGGCCCTCGAGCTGTATGACCTCAGCGCGGAGATCGGCGAGACCACCGATGTGGCCGAGCGGAATCCCGACGTCGTCGAGAGGCTGCAGGCCGTCCTGAAGGCCTCGCGCACGGAGACACCAGACTGGCCGACAAGGAGTGACACGAGATGAGGACTGCCACGAGAGTCGTTGTGTTGGGGATCGTGATGCTGTGCGCCACAGGGGCCTATGCCCAGCGCACGACCGTGGGCTTCAATGAGGACTGGAGATTCGCCAAGGAGGATCAAGGCGAGCCCGCGCGCCGGATGGACTTCGACGACTCCGCCTGGCAGACCGTGCACCTGCCCCACGACTGGGCCATCGCAGGGCCGTTCAACCCCAGCGAGGACGGGTACGCAGGCAAGCTGCCCTGGAGGGGGATCGGCTCGTATCGCAAGGTCTTCACGCTCGACAGGAAAGACGCGGACTGCAGGGTCTACCTCGACTTCGACGGGGTGATGGCCTTTCCCAAGGTATACGTGAACGGCCAGCTGGCGGGCGAGTGGGACTATGGGTACACGCCCTTCCGCGTGGACGCCACGCCGTACGTGCGGTTCGGGGACAAGAACGTGGTGACCGTGGTGGCCGATACCCGCCAGCACGGCACGCGGTGGTATCCGGGGGCGGGGATCTACCGCAAGGTCACCCTGGTGGTCTGCAATCCCGTTCACCTGGCCCATTGGGGCACGTTCGTGACCACGCCCGAGGTCAGCGACTCCGCGGCCACGGTGCGGGTCCGGTCCACCCTAGAGAACCACCTCCCGGACCAGGCCAAGGTGGTGGTGGAGGTCACCGTGTCCGACCCCAGGGGCAGGGCCGTGGCTAGGGCCAGCCGGGAGTGCGTGGTACCCGCTCACGGATCCGCAGAGGTGGATCAGTCCCTGCAGGTCAAGAGGCCCCAGAGGTGGGACGTGACCGACCCCAAGCTGTACACGGTCCGGACCCAGGTTCGAAGGGCTCGAAAGGTCGTGGACGCGGAGACCTCGCCCCTGGGGATCCGCACCTTCGCCTTCACCGCGGACGACGGGTTCCACCTCAACGGCCGGCGCGTGCAGCTCTACGGGGTATGCCTGCACCACGACCATGGGCCCCTGGGCGCGGCCTTCTATCCCAGGGCCATGGAGCGCCAACTGGAGATCATGCGGGACATGGGCGTCAACGCGATCCGGACCAGCCACAACGCCCCTGCAGCGGAGCTCCTGGACCTGTGCGACCGCATGGGCTTTGTGGTGTGGGACGAGGCCTTCGACAAGTGGGACGGCACAGCGGACCGCGTGAAGGGCCAGCCGCCCCTGGAGCCCTATGCCCAGAGGCACATCCAGAACCTGGCCATGCGCGACCGCAACCACCCCTGCGTGGTGGTGTGGTCCATCGGCAATGAGATCGGGGCCGGTGCCCGGGAGGGCGTGACCCCGGAGCGGGTCAAGATCCTGAGCGACTTCTTCAGGGCGGTCGACCCCACGCGGCCCGTGGGAATGGCCTGCCACATCCCGAACATGGCCGAGCAGCCGCACTTCGAGGCCCTGGACGTGACCGGGTGGAACTACGCCCGCCGCTACGCGATCATGAGGGAACGCTATCCGGACAAGCCCATCCTCTACACCGAGTCCGCCTCGGCCCTGAGCACCCGCGGGTTCTATGAGCTGCCCCTCCCGGGCAACAAGACGGAGTACTCCAGCCGGTTCCAGGTGAACTCCTATGACCTGAACGCAGCCGCGTGGTCGGACATCGCGGACGCGGAGTTCAAGCTGATGGAGGACGACCGGTTTGTGGCGGGCGAGTTCGTGTGGACGGGCTTCGACTACCTGGGCGAGCCCACGCCCTTCTCCAGACAGGCCAAGAGCTCCTACTTCGGGATCGTGGACCTGTGCGGGATCCCCAAGGACCGGTACTACCTGTACCGAAGCACGTGGCGGCCGGACACCACCACGATCCACATCCTGCCTCACTGGAACTGGCCGGATCGAGCCGGTCAGGACGTCCCGGTCTTTGTGTACACCAACGGCGACTCCGCGGAGCTGTTCCTCAACGGCAGGTCCCTGGGTCTGCACAGGAAGGGGCAGATGCCCCAAAGGCCGGCAGACCTCGCCCGGGGCAAGACGGCCACGGCCGGCACCAGCGAGGCCGGCCACGACCCGGGCCATGCCCTGGATGGCAGCAGGGACACCCGCTGGACCGCGAGCTCCGCAGACCCCAACCAGTGGTGGCAGGTGGACCTGGGCCAGGTCCAGACCGTCCGGTACCTGGCCATCGAGTTCGAGCGGGAGGAGAGGAACTACGGCTACCAGATCAAGGCCTCGACCGATGGGGCCGCCTGGGAGACCATCGTGACCAGGCCCATGAGCCGCATGCCCCGATGGGGAGGCCCGATCCAGGTCTTCCACACCGTGGACACCCGGGCCAGGCACCTGCGGGTCGAGTTCAGTCAGCTCCAAGACAACGCCTGGGCGAGCCTCAAGGGGTTTGAGGCCTATCCGGAGAAGGTCGAGTCCAGCTACTATGACCCGACCTACACGTACCGCCTCCGCTGGAACGACGTGACCTACGAGCCCGGCGAGCTCAAGGCCGTGGCCTACAAGGCGGGCCGGAGGATCGGCGAGGCCGTGATGCGGACCGCGGGCGATCCGGCCGCCCTGCGCCTGACCCCTGATCGCACCAGGCTGGCTGCATCAGGGGAGGACCTGGCCTACATCCTGGTTGAGGCCCTGGACGCCAAGGGGACCCTGTGCCCCCTGGCGGACAACCTGATCCGATTCAAGGTCGAGGGCCCTGCGGACATTGCAGGCGTGGGCAACGGAAACCCCCTCTCGATCGAGCCCTTCCAGGCAGACTCCAGGCAGCTCTTCTACGGCAAGGCCATGCTCATCCTGCGGACCCAGTCAGGGCGCACAGGCAGGGTCCGCGTGACCGCAGAGGCGGACGGCATGGCCAAGGCGAGCGCGAGCCTGACCTGCAGGCGTTAGTCGATCCCCGCGCAGGCGACGTGGTGGCAGACATGGGGTCCCATGCCCAGTGACCGGACATCCGCCCAGGTGAGCCCGCAGACCGTAGGCCGCTATCGATGGGGCATCTGCGGACTGTTGTTCGTGGCCACCATGCTCAACTACATCGACCGGCAGGCGATCGGGATCCTCAAGCCCGAGCTGAGGACCCGGCTCGGTTGGACGGAGATCGACTACAGCAACGTCATCCTCGCGTTCCAGATCGCCTATGCGATCGGCTATGCAGGGGCGGGCCGGTTCGTGGACCGAGTGGGTGTGCGGATCGGGTACGCGGTCGTGGTCTTGTGCTGGACCCTGGCTGCCATGGCCCATGCCCTGAACGGGTCCATCCCGCCCGGGGCACGCCTGGGCGCGTGGGTAGAGTGGGCCGGCCGCGTGGGTCTGGGGGCAGTGCCCATGACCGTGGCCGGGTTCTGCGCGGCCCGGTTCGCCCTGGGCCTGGCCGAGGGCGGGAACTTCCCCGCAGCGATCCGGACCGTCAGCGAGTGGTTCCCCAAGAAGGAGCGGGCCCTGGCCA
>JAGOQT010000273.1 GCA_018007255.1 Phycisphaerae bacterium
GGTCCACGACGGTCAACAATGGCGCCAGTGCGGTCTTGTTTGGCCCCAACGGCGATGTCTATGTCATGCGGATCACTGGCCAGGCCGTCTACCACCTTGAATATGACACCGGCGCCTTCATCGGAACGGTTGTCCCCACCGGGGGTTCGACGGTCAATGACGTCAGCGGGGGGACTGTGGTCCTGCAGTCGGGCGGCAACGCCAACGTCGAGTCGATGACGTTCGGTGACATCGGCGGACCGACCGGATTCGGATTGGCCCATACAGACGGGGTTCCCGACCTGATCGTGAACCGGAGAGACAAGATCGAGATCTATGACGGCACGAGCCTGGACAAGACCGGCACTGGCAGCGAGACGTGGGGCACCTTGCTGTTCCAGAAGTACCGTGCGGATAGTGCGGGGAATATCGAAGACGGTACCGGCGGGCAGGGCGTGGCGTTCGGTCCCAATTACGGTCTCGCCAATCTGTACGTCATGAAGGGTGTCAACGCCGCCACCAGCGGCGTTTATGAGGGCCGGTTCCACATCTATGATCTCTCCTCTCCCACCCTGGAGGATACCGCCTATACCAGCGGCCAAGGCCAAAGAGACAGCGGGACGATGCTTCTGGGGCCTGATGTCAATGGAGACGGCCGGAATGATCTGTGGAGTATCGACAACCGCAGCAACAGGATCAATGCCTACGACACCACGACCGGAGACCGCTTGGTCACCGCCATACCGATCGTGAATGAGCAGGGCGTTCCCTGCCCTTCCAACGGACTTCGATTCCCGACGAACATTGCCCACGGGCCGGGCGGTTCGATCCTGGTGACGACGCGGTTTCGCACGTGGCTTGACCCCAGTTGGACCGGGGCAGAGCAGGCTGGTGGTAATCTGGTCCAGTTGGTATGGGACAAGGAGAACCTCAGGGCCGTGGCCGCGCTGGTCTATGAATTGCCCGATGACACGGGAAGACTGGACGGCGTGGTCTACCTGGGCGCAGACTTGGCGGTCGCCAGGGATCCGTCTCCCTCGAACGGGGCCACGGACGTGATCAGGGATACGCTCCTCAGCTGGACGCCGGGACAATCCGCCACTGCGCACGACGTGTATCTGGGGACCTCCGCCTCGGACATTGATGCGGCCAGCAGAGACAATCCGATGGGGGTGCTGGTCAGTCAAGGTCAGACGGCCACCACGTTTGACCCGCCCGGGTCCCTGGCCTTTGGCCAGATGTACTATTGGCGTGTGGATGATGTCAACGGGCCCGCCTCGACCGTGGTCAAGGGCGGTTTATGGAGCTTCACCGTCGAGCCCGTAGCCCTCCCCATCGAGGGCGTCAAGGCCACGGCCTCCAACTCTTTCAACAACACCTCGATTCCGGCCAAGACGGTGGACGGCTCGGGACTCAATGCGGCAGGCCAGCATTCTGTTGACATCGCGGACATGTGGCTCAGCAGCACCACAGGGCCCCAGTCGGCCTGGATCCTCTACGAGTTCGATAAGGTCTACAAGCTCCACGAGATGTGGGTCTGGAACTCGAACCAGGTGATCGAGCCTGCCCTGGGATATGGGGCACGGGAGGTCGGGATCGAGGTCTCCACGGACGGGACCACGTGGACGGCCCTGGCCGGAGCCACGGAGTTTGCCCAGGGGACCGGAGAGCCGACCTACACCTACAACACGACCGTCGACTTCGGAGGGGCCCTGGCGAGGTACGTGAGGTTGACCCTCAAGAGCAACTGGAGCCAGGGAGTCGTTTCTGAATGCAGCCTCAGCGAGGTGCGGTTCTTCTACATCCCGGTCTGGGCCACAGGGCCTAAGCCGGCCGCCGGGGCCACGGCGGTGGCGGTCGATTCAACCTTAAGCTGGCGTCCCGGCCGGGAGGCGGTCCAGCACGAGGTGTACATTGGGTCGGATCCGAACGCTACGCCCCTGGCCAAGACCGTGACCGATCACCAGGTGGCCTTGAGCTCCCTGGGGGTGGAATACGGTAGGACCTACTACTGGAAGGTCGATGAGGTCAACGAGGCCGCCGTGCCCCGGTCCTGGGCCGGCGAGGTGTGGAGTTTCGCCACCCTGGGCTACGCGACGGTAGATGATTTCGAAAACTACAACGACAAGTGCAAGCGGATCTTCTTCACCTGGATCGACGGTTACGGCCACAGTGGCTCCGCGGATTGCGGGATCGCCCCGTCCACCGGCAACGGCACGGGATCTACGGTGGGGAACATCAGCCCCCCGTTTGCCTCGCAGACGGTGGTCCACTCGGGCAGGCAGGCCATGCGCCTTGCCTATGACAACACGAGCGGGAGCGGGATCGCCGAGACCGTGCGGGCCTTTGACACGGCCCAGGACTGGACCCTGGGAGGCGTCAAGACCCTGGTGCTGTACTTCCTTGGGGATACGACCAACGGGGCAGGGCAGTTGTACGTGAAGGTCAACGGGACAAAGGTGCAGTACGGGGGGAGCAGCAGCGCGATTGCCATGGGCCTGTGGAAGCAGTGGGATATCGATCTCTCGGCCGTGCCCCCTGCAAGCCTGAAGACGGTCACGTCGCTGACGTTCGGGGTCTCCGGGACTGGCAAGGGCGACCTGTACGTGGACGACATTCGGCTGTACGGGCAGGCCCCTGCCGTGGCCGCCCCGACAGATCCTGGGACCGGGGCCCTGGCGGCCTACTATGCCTTTGAGGGGGACACCAGGGACACCGCAGGCGAGGGCTACGATGGGACGCTCGTGAACGACCCGACCTTTGGCGACTCCAAGGCGGGCCTGGGCAAGGCCTTAGCCCTGGACGGGGTCAACGACTATGTGGACCTGCCGATCGGCACCCTGATCAGTACACTGACCAGCGCGACCGTGTCTGCCTGGATCCACTTCGACACGGCCAGTACGGGTTCATACGTGCGGGTCTTTGACTTCGGCACCAGCTCCACTGCGGGCTACATGTTCCTGTGTCCGCGTCAGGGCACCACAGGTGTGATGCGGTTTGCCATCACGACCGGGACCAACACCGGGGAGTCGGGCGTGAACGCCCCGCGCACGCTGACTGCGGGCTGGCATCACGTGGCGGTGGTGATTGACGGTGTGGCCAGGACCCTGCAACTGGTCGTGGACGGCGAGGTAGTGGCCAGTGGGGCCACGAACACAGTCCCGAGGGACCTGGGCGTGACCACGCAGAACTGGCTGGGCCGCTCCCAGTACACCGCGGACTCGTACTACACAGGGGGCTTGGACGAGTTTCGTATCTACAGCCGTGCATTGTCTGCAGGCGAGGTCCGCTACCTGGCGGGGGATCGCTGATCGCATGACCTGGTCGAGGCAGTGAGCAAGTCTGGACACAAAGACTGTGGCCAGGGGCTCTGGACCTGGTGTTTCCGGGCATCGAGATTCACGGTGTTTGACATCGACCCCTCTCAAGGCTCACAGGTTCTCAAGGCGATCCTGACCGAGACCTTCGGAGGGATCGTTGGGTCGGACTACTTCTCGGGCTACCACAAGTACATGGCGGATTGCGGGGTGTTGGTTCAATTCTGCTGGGCCCATTTGACCCGGGACATTCGCTTCTTGGCTGAACACACCGACAAGTCACTCCCGATCTGGGGCAAGAGGCTTCTGCCCTGGATCGGGCACCTGTTTGCCACCTGGCATCGTGCCCAGAAGATGAGCCAAGCGGGGTTTGCCTGTGCGATGGATCGGGTTCGGCGAGGGTTCCTCAAAACGGTCCGGCGTCGGCCATCCCGTTCGGAGGCCCAGACGGTGGCGGAACGATTTCGTGGGCAACAGGCGGACAACTACTTTCGCTTTCTGACGATGCCGGGGATCGAGCCCACGAACAACCAGACGGAGCAGGCGATTCGGCACGTCGTGGTCGACCGTCACATCACGCAGGGGAGTCGTGGCTCACGCGGACAGCGTTGGCGCGAGCGGGTCTGGACGGTGTTGGCGACCTGTCGACAACAGGGCCGCCGCGTCTTCGAGTTCTGCTGTACCCCCATCAACGCCCACCTCTGGCGAGAACCCGCTCCGTCTCTCCTGCCGTGAGGGCGTTTCTCGTGAACGGTTACGGAAAAGAACGGCTCGATCAGATGGGCTTCGTGAAGCCCGCCCGATAGGGACTGGGTCAGGGCGATTACAGAGGGGAATTCAAGATGTTCGATAGAAAGGGCCATTTGTAGTGAATCGCGTCTTGGCCTCCATCACTCTCTGGCTGAGTGAGGTGATTGAAGGATGAAACCATCGAGCCTGCTTCTGGTTATTATTACATCCGTCCTAATGAACCTCTGTTCCATGGATGGATCTGTAGCCCAGACGCCCGCCACGGTCCTTTCCGTTGATGTCGAGCAGCCGACCCACGTGGCCCCCAAGACCTCTACTGTGACAGTCGGCGATTCGTTCGATCAAGCGTCCCCAGCATATTCGTTGACCGTGATTCGATTCGCTAAAGGAGAGAGGCAATGATTCGACCATCCAAACCGTTGGTGTATAGCCTTATCTGGGGCATCTTCTGGCCTGGATTAGTCCAGGCCGCGGCGTTCAGACATCCAGGCCTGCTCCACAGCCAGGCGGACCTGGATCGCATGAGGCAAGAGGTCCAGTCCGTCAGGGAGCCGTGGAGGGCCGGGTATGAGGTACTGAGAAATCATCCCCAATCGCAAGCCACCTACGCGATGCGCGGTCCGATGGAGATGGTCGGAAGGAATCCAACCGTCGGCCAAAGCACCTACGACCAGGACTCCAGTGCCGCCTACCAGTGCGCAATCATGTGGTGTATCACGGGCGACGTGGCGTATGCCAATAAGGCCAGGGCCATCATCAACGCCTGGTCTGCGACGCTCAAGTCCATCACAGGCAGGGACGCCGTTCTGATGGCGGGCCTGGGCCCGTTCAAGATGGTCAACGCAGCCGAGATCATTCGGTATACCCAGGCTGGCTGGTCCGAGGCCGAGATCCAGCAGGCCGAGCGGCATTTCAAGGAGGTCGTGTACCCGGTCGTGAAGGACTTCGCCCTCTTTGCCAACGGCAACTGGGACACGGCGGCCATCAAGACCGTGATGGCCATCGGTGTCTTCTGCAATGACCGTGCGATCTTCGAGCGAGGGCTCCGCTACTATGTCAACGGCGGGGGCGATGGCCGGCTGACGTACTATATCATCAATGAGACGGGCCAGTGTCAGGAGAGCGGCCGGGACATGCCGCACACGCAGCTCGGCCTGGCCCACCTGGGCGACTGCTGCGAGATCGCCTGGAACCAGGGCCTGGACCTCTACACCTACGCGAACAACCGCCTGCTCAAGGGCTTCGAGTACACGGCAGAGTACAACCTGGGCGGAGAGGTCCCCTTCGTGGAGACCCTGGACCGGACGGGCAAGTACCATCACACCCGGATCGCGGCCCGTGGGGGCTTCCGTCCGGTCTTCGAGCAGATCTACAACCACTACGTCAATCGCGTGGGGATCCCCGCCCCCTTCACACAGCAGGCCGCAGAGCGGATCAGGCCCGAAGGCCCTGCCCAGGGGGCGGACCATCCTGGATTCGGGACCAGGATGGTCCGCCCCCTGGGCAGGGC
>JAGOQT010000274.1 GCA_018007255.1 Phycisphaerae bacterium
TGGGCCGCAGCCGTGGAAGGACCTGCTCGAAGTCGCAGCCGATCTGCAAGCAGGCCAGCTTGACGGTGTCCTCGATGTCCTTCTCCGTCATCGGTGCCCTCTTGTAGTCCGGAGGCACAGCCTCCAATCTTCTCACGTCCTTCCGTGATAACTGCTCTCGTGCCGTTGCCATGCAGTCCCTTTCTCAGAAAGCTCCGTCAACCCAAACCATTCCCGCCTGTGGACCGCCCACAGGGTGCTCCTTCCAGACGTGATACCCGACCGCGTCCGAAAGATGCGACAGGGCCGGGTCTCGCCGCTTGTCGATCTCCCCGCTGCCGTCCGCCTTCAGGGCCAGACCCTCGAAGTCCTGGACTACGTGTACGCACCGGGGGTCAACGAGTAGGTGGACCGTGCCGTCCGTGCTCAGTAGCCGTGAGTTCATGGCGTTGAGCCTGGACCTTTCGGATGGGTTCGATGGAGGGACTCGGAAGGTCAGTCGTCCACGGAAAACAGGTCCCAGGCAATCCCGGATGATGTCCCAGTCTGACCCCTGGAGTTTGGCCGTGCCCTTGGCTCCACCTGTGCTGTCGCCATAGCATCGGACCTCCGCAGGGTGCGTCCCGTACCTCTCGGCAATGGCCCGACAGACCTTCCTGGTGTTGCTGTCCCTCCTGATCCACACCTCATCCACGACAGCCGTGAACGTCCTCGCCACCTTCGCGTTGTCGCCCGTGTAGGTAAGGTCCTGTACGACTGCACAGACCCCAGGTGAGACGTTGAAGTCAAAGCACAGGCACAACGGCCTGGACGGATCGTACATGAGGCATTCGGTAGCGTGTGTCTGCCTGTCAAACGCATAGTAGCATCTGCCCGCAAACGTCACGAAGTCGGCCATGTACTCCTGCCTGAAGGTCAGGTCATCCAATTCGCTCTTGGCCAGTTCGATCTCTCTGGCGTCCAGGATGTCCGCACTCGGCCAGGTGAAGAAGGCCCACGTGTCCGGTGTCTCAGCCTGGCCGATCTGCGCCTGCTGTGCCAGGTCCCAGTAATGGTTCCTGCCTTCCGGGACACCGAACAGCCAGGCCTGTCCCCCTCGCTCAGACAAGGCCGGGCGGATGTGCTCCGGCCAGGCCGAAGGTCTGCAATTCCCGATCTCATCGACTCCGACCCAGTCGATAGGGTTGCCCTCGATGCGCTCGGGCCGATCCAGGCCCGTGACATAGACCGTCGCCCCGTTCACAAGCCTGATCTCCATGTCACCCTCCCGGACACCCTTGGACGGTCCCCCGGCGATTGCCCAGGCCGGTGTCAGCTTTTTCACGTCCATCCAGAAGATCCGCCTGGCCTGGTCCCAGGTCGGGGCGCAGAAGATGTATCTTGCGTCCCCATGTCGCTGTGGCCCCATCGCTCGCCGGATGCCGTATCGCTTCGCAAGTTCCGTCTTACCGGATCTCCGGCCTGCCGGGACCACCTTGAACCTCGCCTCACTCTGCCAAACCCGCCTCTGCTCGGCATGGGGTCGCAGTGCGTACCACCTCGATACTGTCATACTGGTCATCGTGGCCATCGCCTCAGACACCCCTTATTGGTCTTCCTAGGACCATTACATGGCTGTTTTTCGCTTGAAAACGCACTTTTCAGTCTCCACGACGCACGATACGACGCGACTACACCACAACTCCGGCCTCGGCCACGGTCCTGCGATAGACCGACAAGGCCTGCTCGTACTCGCCCATGGCCTGGGTGTAGCCCTCGCCACCGATGCTCTGGTCTGCCATGCAGTCGAAGGCCTGCCACAGGTCAACGTAGGCCCTGGCCAGGTCGGTGGCCGGGACCTCGCCGGTCCTGCCGTACTCGGTCATGACGTTGGGCAGATCGGCCAGGCTCGCCTGTGCGAGTCGCCGTTCCAAACGCTTCAGGTTGTGACGAAGGGTGTCCGCTCGCATAATCAGCCCTGAAACCACCTCCACCAGTCCGGGCCGTGCTCGGAGGCCCGCGTCTCGATGAACTCGGAAATGGCCATGTAGGCCCCCGGCCTGGCCCTCGATTGTAGGGGCTCCGCACAACAAGGGTGCAACCTCACGGCCCAGTACTTCTTGCCATCGAAGGAGGCCGCCGTTGCCCGGCTTCGGAGTGCCTCCACCAGCACGGGGTCCAGGGCAATCCCTGCCTTCGCCAGTTGTCGCTTGATCGCTCGCCCTAGATTCTCCATTAGCCGTTCTCCATCCGCGCCAGCACTGCCTCCAGCCTGTTCTGCAACTCAGCCAACTCGTCGGCACGTGCAAGCTGCGCGTTCTCCAAGACTGCCTTTGCACTCCACAGACGCATCCGGTCGACCGATGGGTCGCCTTCAAGCCCGAGTGCGAGGACCTCCACGGCCTTACTGGCCAGGTTGCACAATCGGCACAAGGCATGGCCGAAGACCCGGTCTCGCGCCCGTCGCAGTCGCCGTTGGAAGTCGTCATCGTCAAGCCATCGGTCCATTTGCCTGCGACTCACGCCAGCCGTGGCCGTGGCCTTCGCCACGGTCGGACACTCCAAGAGGGCCGTTATTGCTGCGTCTCTTCTTTTTTCTGACTTGGACATTTTTGCTCACTTATTTTCCTAAGAGCCTGCGTCAAGGCCCTCCGTTCCGTCTCCTGCTGTGCCGTCACTTTCCGCAGGGCGTCTAGGTCCATCAAGCTCTCGACTGCATCCACCAAGCAGGACCGCAGGACCTCCACGGGCAGGGCGTCCAGTTCAACGGACTGGTCGCCGAACTTCGCCACGAAGGCCGCCCTCCGGGTGTCCGTCGTCTTCGTGAAGTTGGGGGGCAGGTCGTACCGCTCGATGTCCTCCTGGGTCAGGGCCGCCTTGACGATCTCAGGACAGCTCCCGCAGTCGCCCAGCCGCTCCTTCAAACTCCTTGCCATGTCCTCGCCGGATGGGTCGAAGTCGCCGAAGTACACGACGTGGACCGTCGTCTGCCTGCTGTTGAATCGGCAGGCCGCACTGTGGATGGAGGCCCATCCGTCATAGCCCCGACCGACATTCAGGGTCACGCCGTAGTTCTCCAGGACGTCCTCAAAGATACCGCTCAGGGCGTCCTTCTCCAACCAGACCTCCACGTACTCGGGCTGGGTTGACCATACGTCCCGCCGATATGCGGCCCGGCAGGTCTCGGCGAAGTCGTGCAGGCCCTCCCACATGGAGACGTGACGTGGACGGCGCAGTCGGTCCTCGATCCACCCCCAGGGGACGACTCCCTCTCGCCGTGCTTCCACGAGGGCGTTGCTCACGGCCTGGTACTGCGTCCTCGCATTTTGTATGACTTGTCTGGAAACCAAGCGATAGAACACCTGCCTGACCGTCATGGGGTGGCCCACGGCCAGGATCTCCAGTGCCGCCTCGATCATTTGGACTGTCTTCTGGTGCCGTGCCATAGCTCAGTAGTCATCCTTCTCGCCGCTGTAGTCCCTGCACGTCCTTGGCTCCGGCTCCTCGCCCATGCACCGATCGCCGAACAGCATGAACTCTTCGATGAAGACCAGCCGGGCAATACCCGTTGGGCCGTTCCGCGACTTGTGAATGGCCACCTCTGCCGTGCCGTCAATCTCTGCGTCCTGCCAGTCGGAGTGCTTGCGTGTCACGTCCTGCCGGTGGATCATCAAGATCGTGTCTGCGTCCTGCTCGATGCTGCCGCTGTCCCGGAGGTCGCTGATCCTGGGCCTGTGACCCTCCCGCCCCTCTACTGCTCGATTGAGTTGGGCGCAGCACAGAATGGGGATGTTCTCACCAAGTGCGAGGACCTTCAGGCTCCTGGAGATCTCCGTCACGTCCTCGTATCGAGTCCGTGTCTTCGTGGCAGGCTTCAGCAATCCCAAGTAGTCAACAACGACTAGACCCAGAGAGCCCTCCTGCTTGAACTGCCTGACCACCGCTGCGACTCGATCAACCGTGCCGCAGCCCTCCACGACGATCAATCCAGTCTTGGAAACCTCACAGGCCGCAGTCTGGAAACGGTCCATGTCCCCGTTGTCCGGGTGTCGTTGCAGCTTGTGGACGTTCACCTTGCCGACCATGCCCTCAAGGTTCCAGAAGATGCGCCTGGCCGGAACCTCCAGCGTGCAGAACAGGACCCGTGTGGTCTTGGCAATATGTCCCGCAATCGCCGTTGCCAGACTAGTCTTGCCCACGCTGGGCCGTGCAGCCAGGATGACAAGCTCTCCAGGCTGGAAGCCGCCCAGGATGTCGTCTATCGCCTTGAACCCTGTCTCCAGGCCAGCCCCCTCGTTTTGGATCTCCAAGCACGCCAGCAGTGCATAGTCCGCGGCCGTGAAGACCGTCCTCCGGGTCTGTGCATCCTCGATCCCAAGGGCAAGGGCCCGAACCTTCTCGCCAGCCTCTATCGAATCGCCCGACTCATCCAGGGCCAGGCGCATGGCCTCCAGCGTCTTGTGCAGCCTCCGCTGTCTGGAGGCCTCCACGACCAAGTCCCGGTAGTACACCGCGTTTGCAGCCGAAGGGACCGTCTCCAGGCACTTGCCGACGTACTCCAGGCCCCCGGCCCCCTGGAGCTGCCCGGTCCTGTCCAGCTCGGCCCTCACCAGCACGCCGTCCAGGTCCTTGCCTGCCTGCCGCCAGACCCGGAGGATCGCGTCGAACAGGACCGCGTGCCTGGGATCGGTGAAGTCCTCCCTGGACAGACGTTCAAGGACAGCAGGCACAACACGTCCGTCCAGGATCATCGACCCCAGCACAGCCGCCTCCGCGTAGTGGTTCGCCAGTCGGTCAGACCGCATGGGTTGCTCCAATTCCCTCCAGGGCACGCTGCCTGGCCGTCTTGCCGTCCGGACCCACCTCCACGGGAATGTCGCCAGCATCGCCAGCCTGCTTCGTTTGCCGGTCGTCAAGCCCTCCGGTGTGGTGCTCAGGTTGGGTCATCTCCAGGCACTTCAATGGGTTCGTGTTGTTGCTCAGGAACCAATCGACGTCGGCCCTCCATCCACGCTTGCCGCCTCCGGTGTGGAAGTACGAACAGGACAGCCTCGTGACAGCCTCCCTCCATCGCTCGACGAAGATCGCCTCTTTCCTCCTGGCCTGCAACTTGTCAATGCGATCTGAGTTCATCGTGACGACCCGTGGTAGACTCCGTCTAGAGTTCCAGAACGCAACGAACTCATCGACGAGGTGTTTTGGCACGCTCCCATCCGTATGTGTATTCTTCTCCTTTCTTACCTTCTTCTCTTTATGTGTGGTCTTATTGTGGTCTTCGCCGTGGTCTTCGGTGTGGCCTTCGTAG
Organism: Phycisphaerae bacterium; assembly: GCA_018007255.1. GTDB lineage: Bacteria > Planctomycetota > Phycisphaerae > Sedimentisphaerales > Anaerobacaceae > DTPU01. Next base: position 5,264 of record JAGOQT010000274.1, read on the forward strand.
TTGTCCGGTCGTTGGTATGTGTCGTAGTTCACGACCGTTATGAGCAGGCCACGTGTGGTCTTGGATGTGGTTATCATTGACCCCCTTAGTAACATCTTCATGGAGGCCTCGATCTGGGCCTTGCTGTAGGTGATCTTTCGGAAGCCCACAGTCCAATGCAGTGCCTCTTGGATGTCGCGATAGGAGGTTGCCCACTGTCCCCTTCGGATGACTCGGCCACCCCATTGTCTGTCGCGGAAATTGGCCCGGCGTATGCACAGGTGGAACAACTCCCTCGTGCACGGTGCAGCAT
>JAGOQT010000012.1 GCA_018007255.1 Phycisphaerae bacterium
GGCCACGCGGCGTTTGACGGGCTCTTGCTGCTGGGCCAGGTAGACCAGGCCCATGCCCCCCTCGCCGAGCAGCTCCAGCAGCTCATAGCGCCCGATCCGGGTGCCCGGCCCCTCCTTGGGCGCAGGGCTCTCGATGGTAACCCCCGCAGCGGCCCCCTCCAGGAAGTCCCCTGCCTCCTCGTTGGCCTGGAGCAGCACCTCGACTCGTGCCCGCAGGGCCTGGTCATCTCCGCATGCCCCATCCAGGTACGCGGATCGCTCTGCCTCGGAGGCCTTGGCAAGTGCGGCCGTGTAGATCGCCTCGATGTCGTTCGGTTTCGCAGCCATGGTCGTACTCCTTGTCCTGGTGTCTTTCCACCCTACATGGCGCTGTCCGAGGGCGAAACGCCTCACGAAAAAAAGGGGCGAGACGTCAACCTGTCGAGGAATGGCAGCCGCGCAGGGGCTGCTAGGCACCCTTCTTGATCTCATGGAAGAGCCAGGAGCGGGCATAGGACCAGTACCGGTCCGCAGTGGCCTTGGAGATGCCCAGCACCTGGGCGGCCTGGTCAAGGGTCAGGCCCGCAAAGTAACGGAGCTTCACCAGATCGGCCTTGGCCGGATCCTCCAGAGCAAACCTGGCCAGGGCCTCATCCAGAGCGACGAGGTCTTCGGAGGGTCCCTCAATAGCCATGCATGCAGGGTCCAGGTCGACCCTTTGCTGGTCTCCGCCGTGCCTGAGACGGTCCTTTCTGCGGGCATGGTCGATGAGGATCCGCCGCATGGCCTCTGCTGCGGCCATGAAGAAGTGGGTACGGCCCTTCCACTCCTGGTCAGACCCCACCAGCCGCAGGTAGGCCTCGTGCACTAGGGCCGTGGCCTGAAGGGTCTGGCCTGGCCTCTCCCTGGAGAGCTTCTGGGCTGCCAGTTGGCGTAGCTCCTGATAGACCGCTGGCAGCAGTCGGTCTGCTGCCCGGCCGTCCTCCTGCTCGATGGCCCCCAGGAGGCGGGTGATCTCGTGTGTGTCTCCACCGTCTTGGCCCATCGGAACCTTTCCTTTCAAGGCCCATACGCGGGGCGAAGTCTCTTTCTCGGATACCTTCCGGCCCCTGGGTTGTCAACAGAATGGCTTCAACGCCCATGCGGGATGTGTTAGAATGGGCCTTCGGAGGCTCTGACATGAAGAAGACCGTGATGACTGCCGTGACCCTGGCATGGTGCTCATGGCCTTGTCTGGGGCAGGCCGTTGGGGAGGGTCCTCTCCCGGGGCCGCTGGTGACAGGCAACTCCGTGGAGCTCTGCTTGAACAGCCGGTACTCCCAGCACTCCCTGTCGGGTACGGCCACTGCCCAGCACATCAGCAACGTGGTATGGGCTGCGGGCCGGATGCCGGTCACAGGGACACGCCGAGACATCCATGTGATGACACGGGCTGGGACGTTCCTCTATGACCCCAATGGTCATTCCCTGACCCGGTACTCCAATGAGGTCACCAATGACGGGGCCTTCGCCATCCGGTACGAGGCGGATCGCATCTTTGACGCGGGGGCCATGATGATGCCGGCCATGCTGGCTGCAGCGTCCCTGTGCAACAGCCCCCTGTCCCCCATGGCCAGTTGTCCCAAGGGGATGGGGTATCCGAGGACCCGGTTGATCCTGGGGGTGCAGCCAGGCAAGGCCCTGACCGGCCAATTGGTCGTGCATTCCTCGGTCCAGGAAGGCCAAACCGGCTGGCTCCCGGATCCGTGTACCACGGGCGACAACAGCCTTGAGCAGGTCCTGGCCCACCTGGCCTATGGAAGCCGCTTTGTACAGACGGACCTGACGGACGAGCAGGTCTCCCAGATCCTCTGGGCGGGGTATGGGTGCTCCGCGCACATGACCACCAATGGCAGGGCAGGCCTGACCGTGCCGTCGGCCATGGCCAACTACTACCTGACCGGGACCATCTACCTGGTGGATGGCACGGGTGTGTACCGGTACGTGAACAGGAATCCGGCCACGAATCTGGCCACCCGAGACCACAGACTCGAGGCCGTAACCCCCAGCTCGGTTGGGGGAAGGAGGCAGTTCGCCGCAGACGATGCCAATCTCCCAGACGCAAGGGCGACCCTCCAATCCGCTGTGAGCGGCCTGCCTGGCGCGCCCTGTTATGCGGTGCTCTGTCTGAACTCCGCCAACGTGGGGCAGGAGTACGCCCAATTGGAGACCGGCTTCGTTGCAGGCAATATGTTGATCCAGGCCTCGGCGATTGGGTTGGGGTGCCACTTCAGGCCCGGCCTGACAGCGGCGCAGCAGAAGGCCGTCCAGTCCGCCACCTCCATCCCCGCTGCCAACGTCCCCCAGGTGATCGTCAGCCTGGGTCCCCTTCTCGCGTGGGATGCGGATCAGGATGGAACGGTGGACCTGAGCGACCTGGCCTGCCTGTCGCGGAGCTGGCTCGCGTCCAGGACGCAGGCCGAGTACGATCCCTATGCGGACATCGACCGCAATGGGGTCGTGAACACGGCAGACCTGTCGCTCCTAGGCGCCCACTGGCTGGAGACCGTGCCTTGATGACATGGCGTACAGGGGCTCAGTGCTGACCGCACAGTTCTCAGTGTTCGGTGTTCAGTGTTCGGTATCCCTGAGCGGGCGTGTTCTCATTGGCACTTGAGGACTCAAGGGGAGTTGAGACTGAACGCTACTCCTCAGGCGCGGCCTTTGGGACGTCGCCTGCAGGAGCCTGTTCTGTGCCGGCCGTGAGTCCAGTGTCCTTCTTGATCGACTCCATGTCGAGCTTCTGAATCCAGTCAGGGAGATTCCTCCAGATCCCGTGAAACCCGAAGCCGCCGTCGGTCATTTCCCGGATCGCGGCTTCTTTGGTCCAACCTTGGACCGCAATGCGGTACAAGGCGCACATGGTGCCTGTTCGGTCCGCGCCATGTTGGCAGTGAACCAGGACGGGTGTGCGGTTGGGATTCGTGACGATCTGCAAGAACCTTACGACCTCCTTCTGTTCCGGGTGCCACGCCTTCATGTAGATGTGTTCATACCCCAGGCCGGTGTCTCCGATCTCGTCTCGATCGGAATGGAAGGAGCGGAGGTTCACGATGGTCTTGATTCCCTTCTGCTTGAGGTTTCGCATGCCTTGGGCCGTGGGCTGGGCGCTGCGATAGAGACTGTCGCTGACCTGAAACAGATTGGGAGCCCCTTCCACCTCGACGGGCTGAGCCCAGGATAAGGGGTGGTGTGTGGTTCTCTCCCCGCCCAGGAGGACGACGATGATCAGGCAGCACGCTGCGATGGCCAGGCCGCGTTTCATTCCACGCACGGAACTCTGAACACCGAAAACCGAACACGGAAAACCACTGACTGATCGCCGCCTCTGCACAAGGGGTCTGCCGTCGCAAGGAGGGGCGAGGACAGTGGCGACCTACTTCTTCCTCAGCGAATCGAGCGTGCTCTTTGCCTGCGGGGCATTCCGGAGCACCGGGTCCAGCACGGCACAGGGATAATCCGGGCACGCCGCGCAGGTATCGATGGCCTTCCGCCTCGCGCAGATCCTGATTTCACACAACTGGTCGCAGTAGTATGTCTTCACACCCGCAGACAGGCATCCTGTGCAGTGGATGTGTTCCGGCTTGATGGGGGCATGGTATGCCTTTGCCCACTCCGCGGCGACCTTGACGCGAAGCGCGTCGTCGTTGTTCTGGGTGGCAATGAAGGCCTCGCATTGGTGACAGTCCAATCCACAATAGCCGATCATACGATCTCCTTATGCCGAACGCCCGAGGTCCGTACCTCCGAACCGGCCACGAGCGAGAATGCGCCCTCCCGGAACGCGTCCGAGCGGACCGCCCCTACTCATACTCCTTGGGCACAGCGCAGATCATCACAAAGGGCCGGTCCGCGGAGCGGTTCCGGTACTGGTGCCTCTCGTTCGGCAGGACCATCGCGAAGCACCCGGCCTCCACATCCGTGCCCCGGCCCTCCGCGTCCACCAGCGTCCCGGCCCCCTCGATGACGTAGTTCAGGTGCTCGGACACGTGGCTGTGGTAGGGTGTGCACCCGCCCGGTTCCAGAGTGAAGACCCGGAACACGAAGTGCGGCGCCCCGTCCATCCTGGACAGCGGCACCTGCTTGAACGCCCCGTGCGCACCCTCCGTGTTGACCTGAGCCTTCGGGACCTCACTTAAGCGGATCACCTTCATGCGCGACTCTCCGGATACACAACATGTCCGGCCGTAGGCCCGGTATGGCCACTCGGCCACGAGGGCCAATGTGCTCGAGAAGCTCGAGCGTGTCAAGCCCCATGACTGCGTTGGGCGAGCCTCCTGAGTACACGGCAGATTGCCAGGCTCACCCAAAGTCTCGTCTCCCGTGCCTTGGCATTATCCACTTCCTTCCCCCTCACGTACGTTGCCTTCCAGAGGCCGTCTGCCTCTTGATGGTCGATCAGCCAGGTCAGTGCCTCTTCCATCTGCTCATCCCTTGAGCGGTCGATGAGAGAGATGGAATCGAGTGCTGCCACAAGGTTGTTCCACCAGAAGGGATACTGGAACCTGACCCAGTAGCTTGCTGCCTGGTAAGAGGTGTAGCAGTCCGGCAGGAAGAACCTCGACTTGAGCAGCTTAGCCGCTACCCTGGCCGCCTCTGACTTGCGATACCGGCTATGCGCGGCGAAGGCCCGCAGGACCATCCCTGTCCAGTTATGGGAGAATGGTCTTGACCGATCGGGCTCGACCGGTTCCGCATACCGGCTTGTCAGCCTGTACAGGGTCCCTCTGTCGAACTTGTGGGTGATGATCGGCACCGACCAACCCAGATCATTCTGGCGCATGGACAGAAGCCACTGGAGTCCCTTCTCTGTGCGAGGGTCGTCTTCATACCCGGCCTGGATGAGCAGCGACAGAACCGCACCGGTGTAGTAGGTGGCATACTGATTGGCAAGGAAGCCGCGGATGTCCCCCGCCTTCGTCTGGCACGAGAACAGGAACTCGGCTGCCCTTCCAGTGGATGGGTCCTCTCGATGGAACCCGTACTGCTCGACCAGGAACCTGAACTGCTTCCACGTCTCAATCAGGTTATAGCGGATATCCCTGTGTTTCTTCTTGCTGACAGGCCAGTCCCAAGACCCGTCAGGCCGTTGTCTCTTCAGGATCCTCCGGGCCGCAGGCAGTTGCCACAGGCGGCAGATGGGACCCACCTCTTCCTCCAAGAGATCCCGTCTGACGAAGACCTCCAGCGCCTCGTCTCCGGAGGCCAGAAGCGATGGTATGGGATCGAACCTCAGTTGTCTCCGCCAGCTTCCCACAGCCTAGTCACATGATGCGGATGCGTCTGTATGCCCTCGGGCATATGCCTCCGGGTCGTTTGAACTGGGCAATCGTCCGGCTGCTTCCCTAGCGCACGACCAGCAGCCCCACACGAATGCCTCAGCCTTGAACCGAATCGGCCTGGCCATGCGGTAAAACTAACTCGAAGGGCTGGCCCGTGTCAAGTCTAATTGTTATGTTAAGGTCTGACCCTGGCCCGTCTCATACGCGTCACTTTGCGATGGGCCTTGACGATAACCTTGGCAATGATGTCCTTCGTTGATTCTGTGTAGACAATGCTGTAGGTCTTGTTGGCATCCATCGTCTTCTGAGCAAGAGCCCAATCACCGCCTTCTAACAGCAGAAGGTTGCCGTAATGTGGATGTTGTTTTACGAGAAGCTCAAAGACCTCTCTGATGTGTGGCGTCTCTTGTTCCTCTTTGGACAGGGAGCGGTGGGTGATACCATCGGTTGAATCCCTCTTGCCGGCCGCAGAAGCATAAGTCCAGTTGTAGTCATCAAGAACCAGCCAAGCATTCCTTCTCAGAAGTTTGTCTACAAAGAAGAAGGCCGCACCATCGATTGTCCAGTTCTTGGGTCCGTCAATGACACACAGGTCATAGACCTCGTTGCAGACATTGTTCTTTGTGTTTCTCGCAATCTCATCATGCAAGAACCATGTATAGCCTGTCTGCGTACGGATCACATGGACAAATGAAGAAAGGCCCGCTTTCTCCAATTGCTCTTCTGCAGACGGCTTGAAGGTACTTGCAGCCTCCATGAGATCCACGGATGTCACCGAGCCTTGACCGAGTTCCTGGAGGGCTGCCGCCATGTAGCAGGCCGCGGTGCCATGGCCAATCCCCAATTCAAGAATACTCGTAAGTTCATCCTTCAGGATGAGGTCATAAAGGAAGCGGCCGTGCTGCTTTGAAATGAATGGCACACTGCCAACGATTGAGTGTATTTCATCGAATGTCATTGTCCTTCCTCTGCCTCACGGGGTGCGAGCCCCTGCGGTCCCGTGAGCCAATGCGCATCACATGCTTCCCTGATAGGCCCCCTTCGACCATGTCTTGTGAGCCTCATACGCCGACCCGCTCTCGCGATACCCTTCTCCCTGCCAATAGGCAGACCCACGCATGAACGAGGGAGCTTCCACCCCTCGTCCCCAACACTGTACGTGGAGAACTGATTCTGTGGCTCTCTGATGAAGTCCTTTGGTCCACTCTATATCAGACTCGGATGACCTTCCGATCTTCACTCCCAATGGTATTCAGGGTAATCGCCTATCAGATTGTCAAACAGTCAGACTGCCCGATGGAGCATCTCTCTGAACACCGAAAACTGAACACCGAAAACCTATTGGCTGAGTATGGCGTCCACCCAGGCGGCCTCGACTCGGGCGCGGCCGTCTGCGGTCCCGGCGACCCGGAGCACCAGACGACGGACACCCGAGATCCCCACGGTCACGGGCCTGAGGCCGTCTCCCCTCTTCAGGGGACTGCTCTTGAACAGCTCCTGGTCATCGCCCAGGACCACGAACTCCACCTCCGCCTCGGCCACGGATTCGTCACCGACCCCGACACTCGCGGAGAAGGTCTTGTACAGGCCCTGGATCTCATAGGCAGTCTCTGCTCCGGGGCGGAGGACTACGGCGTCCGGATACGACCTGTCTCCAATGGAGAGCGGACCTGCCGGGGCCCCCCGCCCGCCCGTGGACCCTCGTCCTCGGCCGCCCGTGCCAGACGGGACCGGGGTCAGTTGTCCCAGGGGCGTGTGCTTGGGCAGCATGGACCGGATCGAGAAGGTGGTCTCCTCCTTTCTTGGACTCACTGTGCCGTCCTCCCACACGGTCTCCACGCCGACCGTGTGCTCGACCGCAGGATCCAGGCCACGGAGCGGGAACGCGGCCTTGGGCGTGTATCCCTGGAGCCGGCCGTCCAGGTACACCTGATAGCCGCAGTTGAGGTAGTACTGCTCCGACCAGGTCACGTCCACACCGTCCAGACCCACTCGCTCCACACTCAGGCGCTCGGGATTTCCGGTCGGATAGGTGTAGATGACCTCGGGCTCGAAGCTGACGGTCCAGGCCACCTCGGTCGTGGCCGGGCTGTGGATCCGCACACAAGCCCAGCCCTGGTGGTTGGCCGTGGTCACAGGCAGGTCCTCCCAGCCGCTGGTGGCCGTGACGGCCTTGACCTTGAAGTTCTTGTCGCGAGGGAACGCGAACCGCAGCTCGTAGGGGTCGTTCTGGATCACCCGGCTGGTGCCGGAATAGGTCTGGGCCGCCTCGTCGTAGCCAAGGTCCTTGAGGTCCACCCAGCCCTGGGTGATGTGGCGGCTCGTGGAGACCAGCTGGATCCGGCCGTCCGAGGGCAGCAGCGTGAGCACGCGGCAACTGGTGGGGGCCAGGTCCAAGGTCATGCCCGCCTGCCACGCGCCCAGGTAGTCCTTGTTCCAGAAGTCGAACACGTGCACAGGCGTGTCCGCAGGCAGGCCCAGGTCCGCCCACCTCAGGTGCAGGGTCTGGCTCTCCCGCTCGCCGAAGTTGAACAGGCCCACCACGTCGTACTGACGGCCCAGGTGACGGACCTTCAGGTCCCAGATCCGCTTGCTCCGCTGGGAGGGGAACAGGTCCAGGGGCCGGATGTCCACTGCCGGGTACACCCGCCTGAGCATCTCCACCCGCTCTGCGCCCAGGTCCATCATGCGGTCCGTGGCCATGAGGGCCTGGCCGGTCAGGCCCTGGAGCGTGGCCCACACGCGGGCCTGGTCCACGGTCAGGGGCGAACGCAGGACCATGACGTCCGGGTCCACGTACCACATGACATTGTGCTGGTAGTAGTGGGCCATCACGGCCCGCAGCGCAACCTGGAAGCCGCCCCAGCCCAGCACGATGTCTCCGCCCGTGCGCGAGCCGTCCATGATCCCGGCCCCTTGAGTGGGGATGCCCCAGCAGCCCAGGAGATAGCGGTCCGGGCCGATGACCTCCCTGATCCAGCCCAGTGTGCGGCGGTACAGGTCTGCGCCGCTCTCAGTGGGCTTGTTGGCCATGAAGGCCTGCTTGGCCTCGTACTCGTCCACCACGATGGGCTGGCCGTCGATCTTGAAGTAGTCGTAGCCCCAGTCGCACAGGAGCCGGAACAGGGCCTTCATGTAGGCCTCGGACTCGGGCGTGGTGGGGTCCACCAGCCACTTGCCCTCCCAGGTGGAGGACGCGCTGGTCCCGTCCGGCCTGGCCAGGAAGACCCTGGGATTCTGGCGGATGACATCGAGGCTGTCCTGGCCGTGCGGGGCCAGCCAGATCCCGGGCACCAGGCCCACGGACTTGATGTACTCGGCCACGTCTGCCATGCCGTCCGGGAAGTACCCCTTGTGCACCCAGGTCCAGTCCCGCGTGGTCTTGTTCTGCGGCGACCTCTGCCACCCGTCATCGATCTGCACGAACCGGGCGCCGTAGTCCTTGAGGTTCTCGCTGATCCACAGGGCGTTCCGTTTCACCTCGTCCGCGGTGATGTGGTAGTAGTAGTAATACCACGTGCACCAGCCCGAGGGCGGCAGTGGGAAACGGGTCTTGTCGATGGGCCGGTAGTACGGCAGGCCCAGGGTCTTCTTGTAGTAGTCCTCCTTGACCGTGCCGTCCTTGAGGGTCACCCGATCCTGGACCGGGTCGAAGACCCCCTGGGCCAGAGGTGTGTCCACGTCGCCCAGGGCCATCATGAACAGGTCAGGGTCGCCCCCGTCCTGGATGCGGCACGGGATAGGGTGCGGCCAGGTCGCCGCGCCCGGGGTCGCGCCCGGCTCAGGCCCGACGCGGGTGGTGGATTCGCAGCCCCAAGAGGCCAGGAGGATCGTCGCCAGCCAGGTCCATCTTCTCATGTCGTCTCTCCATAGAAGTCATTGGCTCCCGGCCGTAGGCTGCAGGTGGCGGACAAAGAAGTCCTGCATCCGCCTCTGGCCGTACCGACCGCCCATGCCATGGCCCGCTCCGGGCACGAGCACCAGGTCGAAGTCCTTGTCCGCCCGGATGAGGGCGTCCGCGAACCGCAGTGTGGACTCGGGCGGGACATTGGTGTCCAGCTCGCCCACGATCAGCATGAGCCCGCCCTGGAGGCGGCCTGCGTTCTCGATGTTCGAGCTTGCTGCGTAGTGCGGACCGACCGGGTAACCCATCCACTGCTCGTTCCACGAGGCCTTGTCCATCCGGTTGTCGTGACAGCCGCAGGCCGCCACAGCCGCCTTGTAGAACTCCGGGTGGAAGAGCACGGCCCCTGCTGCGTTCTGGCCGCCTGCGGACCCGCCGTAGATCCCCACGCGGCCCAGGTCGTAGTACGGGTACCTGCGGGCCGCTGCCTGGTGCCACAGGATACGGTCCGGCAGGCCCGCGTCCCCCAGGTTCTGCCAGCACACGTCATGGAAGGCCTTGGATCGGTTGGCCGTGCCCATGCCGTCCATCTGGACCACGATGAAGCCCAGGTCCGTCAGGTTGGAGAAGGGCCGCGTGGACCTGAAGGCCTTGGGTACGTACGAGTCGTGCGGACCCGCGTAGATGGACTCGATCACAGGGATCTTCTTGTTCGGATCCAGGCCGGGCGGCCTGCAAAGGATGCCCCAGATGTCCGTCTTGCCGTCCCTGGCCTTGGCCACAAAGACCTCCGGGGCCTGCCAGCCACCGGCCTCCAGCTCCGTGATGTCGGCCTTCTCCAATTCACATACGAGCCTGCCGTCCGATGTCCTGCGGAGCTCGTGTACAGGGGCCCGGTCCACGCGGGAGTAGGTGTCGATGAGGAACCTGCGGTCCGGGGAGTAGCGGACGGTGTGGGTGCCGTCTCCCTCGGTCAGGGCGACCAGGCCCGTGCCGTCGAAGTTGACCCTGTAGCAGTGGATCAGGTACGGGTCCTGACCGGGGATGCGGCCACTGGCCCGGAACCAGACCTGGCGAGAGGCCTCGTCCACCCGGTCCACGCCCCGGACCACCCACTCGCCGCGGGTGATCGGGTTCCGGATGCCCCCCCGCTCCACATCGATCAGGTAGAGGTGCTTCCACCCGTCCCGCTCCGAGGCGAAGAGGACCTCCTCGTGGCCCGCAGTATAGTGGATGAAGGACTCGTAGGTCGTGTTGATGAAGGTCTTGGACTGCTCGTCGTACACCGTGCGTGCCTTGCCGGTGTGTGAATCGACCTCGATGATCCGGAACCGCTGGTGGCCCCGGTCGGTCTTGTGAAACAGGAACCTCCTGCTGTCCTGCCTCCACCTCAGCCGCGGCGGTCCGTAGAAGTCGATCCGATCCGCCTCAACCTGGGTGCCCCTGCGCTGGGACACGTCGAAGACCCACAGCTCATACGTGGTGTACTTGTCTCCGGGCAAGGGATAGAGCCGCGTGCGCAGCCTGGCCCTGCCCCCCTCGCGGGGCGAGGACTCGATCAGGTGGACGGGCTGGGGCTCACCCGGCTGGATCCTCGATGCCACCACGACCTTGGAGTCCGGGGACCAGGACAGCATGCCGTAGGAATGGCCCGCAACACCTGTGCCGCTCAACTGCACCTCGCGGCCCTCTCGGTCACGGATGAAGACATTGTGGTCTTTGATGAAGGCCGTCCAACGGCCGTCCGGCGAGTTGCTGTCCTCATAGAGCGGGGGGTCATACGCCAGGTTCGTCCCGTCCGCCTCGGTCTCGGGCGTGATCTCCTCGAACCTCTGCCCTGGCTCCGGCCTCTGCGGACCCGGGGAGGACCACGCAACCCCTGGGACCGGGGCCGCCTGATAGGAAGCCAGGTCCAGCTCCCACACGGCCCCGCTGAACGGGAACCGGACCGCCTTGTCCCGCCCCACGAACTCGATCGCGTCGAAGGGCAGGTGATCGGCCTGGACCTCCGCTGTGGCTCCCGGGACCTTGGACAGGGCCGCCGCGAGTCTGGCGTGGTCAAAGGCAGGCCCGCGGGTCCCCTGCTCGGCATGGACCACGATGAACTCCTTGCGCCCGCCGCTCAGGTCATTTCGGTACCAGAAACACGTGTTGTCCGCAAACCAGTTGGGCGTGATCCGGTCCTTGTATACCCCTCGCGCAGGGCGCAAGGGCTGCCCCCTCTGCCCCGCCGCCCTGCCCGGATCAAGGCCCATGGCCGCACAGGCCACAGCCAACGTGATCACGAATCGCTTCTGGTCCATGGATCCCCCATTGCCTGTGGACACGCCAGATCCCTTCTGGCTTCTGGCTTCCGGCTTCCGGCTTCTGGATTCTGGATTCTGGATTCTATTTGAAGGCCCGATACCGCCAGTCCACCTGCGTATCATAGGCCATGGTCTCCTTGACCAGGGCGAGGAGGTCCGGGTCGTATTCGGCCAACCTGTCCCGCGTGCAGATCGGGTGCGAGGCCCCTACCGGGGCGTCGTCGTGCCCCTGGGCATCGAAGTAGGCCAACACGCCGGCCGTCCAGTAGGCCGCGCGGTCCGCAACCGCCTCGCTCCCCCGCCACTTCTCGGCTGCCAAGGCCTTGTCAAAGGCCTCCTTGAGCTTGGCGTCGAACCGCTCGTCCATGCGCTGGACCCGCAGCTCGTACTGCTGCACCGCCCTGCCCCTGCTGTCCCAGTTGGGGTCCACAGGCCGGGTCCCGGTGACCCTGTACAGGGCATCGGCAAACACCCGGATCACCTGGTTGCCGCCCACGCAGGGTGTGGCCGGGTCCGCCAGGACGTTCTCCTGGCCCACCACGAGCAGCTTCATCTGGGGCGAGTAGGTCATGTACCGGGCCAGGGCATCGATCCCACTGGGGTCGGCCAGGGCCTTGTACTCGGGCAGGTCGTAGATATGCTCCTGGGGCCCCAGCACGACCAGCTTCAGGCCGTCCGCGATCAGGGCCTTGAGGATGTCGTGTCGATACGCGAACATCTTGCGGATCGTGTCGTTGGCCTTGAGCAGGGCCTCGTCGCCGGCCTCTCGCCCCAGCACGGTGAACTCCCGGGCCCAGGTGAACTTGGTGTAATAGGGATCGATCTTGAACTTGGCGGGCGGGGTGGTGACGTTGGGCAGCTTCTGAAGCCACGAGTAGCGCCAATCCTGGTCCGGCTTCAGGTTAAAGGCCGTTCGACACAGATCGTACCCCATCGGATCATAGGCCTTGAGCTGCTCTCGCCGGCCGATGGGGCCGTGGTTCCAGTTGTTCACCCGGTTGTTGTCGAAGTAGGCCTGGGCGATCTCGCACCAATACTCCCCGGCGTTGGAGCCTGCATAGGTGTTGTAGTACAGGCCCTGGGCCACCGCGTTGCGATAGGCCGCGTTCTTGCGGTCCCGCCACGTGGGGTCCACGCGGCCGAGTGTGCTGTCGATCGTGTGGCAGAACTCGTGCACGCCAATGCTCTCGTCGTCGTACCGGTCCACGGGCAGGCTGAGCAGGTTCTCCTCGCCGAAGCTCGTGGGCCGGCCTCCGGTGCCCCGGACCCGCTCGTTCTGGTACTCCGGGTTGCGGCTGTTGCGGTACTCGGGCATATCCGTATAGACCTGGTCCCTGCCGATGATGATCAGGTACATGCGGCTCTCGACCATGGCCTTGAGCACGTCCGGCCGGCCCGCAAGCACGTGCGTCACGATCTCATAGGTCCGATGCAGGGCCTCGTCCGCAACCACGCCGGCCGCAACGACCGGCAGGCCCTGGACGTCCAGGTACTTCTTGTAGAACCCGCGGGCCGCGTCCCGGTCCCGCTCGGACACGATCTCGAAGAAGGCCTCCGGCGGCGAAGTCACCGCAGGGGCCTTGGACACAGCGCCCGATGCAGCCACGGCCCACACACCGGATGCCCAGACCGCCCACACGGCGGCTGCGAACGTCAGCCTCATCATCTTCATGTCCCCGTCCTTTCAACCAGAGATGTCATTCGCCGGACGTCAATCCACCGCTTGGCAAGCCCCCCCGTGGGGTCTGGCCCAGATCCACCCAGGTGGTCGCGGGCCCCAGCGGGACCTCGAAGGCCCCCCGCTGCACGGCCAGCCCCTGGATGGGCCCGAATGCCCCCATGCCCTCGACTTGCGCAGGCTGCTCGAGCCGCAGGCGGGCGGCGGGCGTGTGGGCCGAGGCCGGGGCCAGGCCGATTCGCACGGCCTTGCGGGCGAGGTCGATCTCCACAGACTCGAACTCGCCGGAGTCGAGCGTCATCCACAGGCCCATGGGGGCCACATAGACCCTCCTGCGAAACGAGTCCAGTGTCTGGACACTGACCCTGCCCTCGTCCTCCCTGAGGTTGCCCCCAAAGGCCAGCCACCCCAGGTCGGGGTGACGCACCACGTAGGTCGCGATGGTCATGGCGTGGCCGAGGAAACCGGGGCCGTAGTCGCCCGAGTAGGCGTCCCACGTCATCGTATCGGGCCGCGAGTGAAACGCGCACGAGGCAAAGCCCTCGGGGTCGATGTTGGAGAGCGGTCCGGTCGCGCCCCCGTAGCCCACGCGAAGCAGGTAAAAGTCCTCAGGCTGGTCGCGGTACGCGGCCAGGACAGGGATGGCGTTCATGCCTGATCCGTAGTGGTGGATCTGTCTCTCAATCCGGCGGATCTTGCCGCCGTATTGGAAGTCCCAGTACCGCCAGGCATTGCCGTTGTAGCCCCAGTGCGGCACGGTCGGCATGTAACCCAGGATCGCGCTGAGCGTCACGGCCGCCTTGTCGTGGTAGCCGAAGTACTTGCACCACCCATGGACCTCCTCCTGGCCCGTGGAGTCCCAGGCCATCTCGCTGCCGAACGGATAGTCCAGGCTGTTCCAGTGGTCCGCCCGTGCCTTCATGGCGGCCTCGAACTGGGCCGCCTCCTCGTTCATCCCCTCTCGCAGGAGGTCCTTGAGGATCTCGATGTACACGGTCCCCTCCATCTGGCCGGTCTCGTCATAGCCCACCTGGGGGTCCGTGGCCATCACGTAGCCTGCACGCCAGGCATGGTCCAGGTACCACTGCCAGGGGTGGTTCTTGACCAGTCCCGGGTTGTTCCTGGCCAGCCTGTACAGGGCCCAGTTGGCAGCCGCAACGTGCACGTAGTTGTAGGACCGCCAGATGTTGTAGGCATCTCCCCTGTCCCACCCGCTTCGTGTGGCATAGGTGTACCCAGGCACTGCACTGGGCTGGTAGAAGAACAGGCTCCGTCTGACCGAATACGCGGGGTGGGTCCTCTTGACGTCGCTGTTGAAGAAGGGCTCGCTGTACTGGATCTTGCCCCAGAGCACACCGTCCACGAACTGCTCAAACTGGGCCACCTCGCCTGCATCGGGCCGGCCGAACTCCTTCATTGCAGCGGCCAGCCAGGACCCTGCTCCCCCCTCGTCCTGGAGACCTGCGATCCACACGCGGTCGTCCTGGAGGACCGGCCGGTTGGCCTCGCGGTCGAAGCTGATCACAGAGGGGGCACGGCCAAAGGGGTCGTTGGCATCCGTGTACCACTGGCGTGTGAACAGGAACCGGCCCAGGTCCGCAACGGCCTCTGCCATGGGCTTGGTCACCGTGTAGTGGATCGACTGCCGGGTCCCGTCCGCGTAGGTGACCAGCAGCCTGGCCCTTCCCCAGGTCCGGCCCTGCAGGGTGAAGGCCTGCCAGGCGCCGGAGGTATCCTTGTCCTGTGTGCACTGGATCGCGCCCGCAGGCTCCGAGACGACCGACTGAACCGCCGCCGGGTACTTCAGGAACAGCCTGCCCTCCAGGCCTTGAGGCAGGATGTAGCCCGGCACGCCGATGGCCACGGGCCGCCGGTTTGCTTCCAGGGTCCGGTCTATGTGGCGGATCTCATCTGAGACCAGGAACCTCAGGCCATAGGTGACAGAGTCACCCGGATCGAGCTGCCGCATCGTGGGCTCATTCCAGGGCTGGGTCTTGGACCACTCGTTCTCTGCCCAGGCCTGGGAATGGACCAGCCACTCATAGAATCCCTCGAAGGTCTGACTGCGCTGGGTGGGTTCGTTGAGGAGCGGATTGTAGGCCTCAAAGGGCGTCTTGCCTTGGGGCACCACCAGCAGGGTCGGGCCGCACCCCTTGAGCCGGGCCACGCGCAGGTAACCCGCGTCCAGGCCCACATACGGGTCCGGGAACGAGCAGATCTCGTGGGCCTGGGTCAGGTTCCTGCCCGTAATGTAGTTGTTGAAGACCATGGGGATGCCGATCGCCCCGATCTGGACGGCCGAGTCGGTCCTGTTCGTGAGCACGAACTTGAGCACCAGCCTGCCTGCTTCCAACTCCCAAGACCTCTTGACACCGACCGGGCAGGCACTGGGCAGCGTGGGCGCGAGATCTGCAGCGGCCAGGACCGGGGCTTGGGCCTGCAAGGGCAGTACGGGCGCACGCGCGGCAGCGGTCGAGTAGCTGGTCCACGGCCCGGCCGTTGCCTGGCGGAGGCGGAGGGTCAGGTCTCCCAGGTGCATGAACCCGTCGGCCTTCCGGGCGGACAGGCGGTCTGCGGGCGTGAAGTCAAAGGCCCCTGCGCCTTTGGGCCGCAGCGCGGCCACGGTCTGCGAGCTCCGCACCAGGCAAAGGTCGAAGTCCGGCGTCTCCAGGTCGATCATGCCCTCGCTGAGCATGTCCACCGGGGCAGGCGGGACCGCTGCGCCGAACCGGTCCTTGTCCTCGTTGAAGTTGTCCCGGATCTGGTCCGCGGTCAGGGCCTGGCTGTGGACCCGGACGACGGCGATGGAACCGGACAGGGACATGGGATTGCCGTTGAACTCACTGGCGAAGAGGATGCCCCCGTCCGAGCCGTTCTGGGCGCAGATGTCCATGCAGTCTCCGGCATGGGTCGCCAGGTTGAACTCGGCGGAGTTCCGCTCGACCGTGTTGTCGTACACCCTGGCCGTCTTGCCGTCGAAGGTATAGACCAGGTGATGCCATTGGCCCGCAGCGGGCACCGCCTCGCCCCAGCCCATGTCGCCCGCATAGTGTGTCACGGCCCCCCAAGAGGCATTGGAGCCGAAGCTGAAGCCCATGTTGGCCCCGGTCTCGCCCCGCCTGCCCCAGGCCACCATGGTCTCCTCGCCCTGGCTGGGCTCCAGGTCGGGATTCAGGGCCCAGACCTCGATGGAGCGGTCACTGTTGCCCTCGATCGTGGCAGTCGTGGGATTCTGGCTGCGAAAGGCGTCCGTCTTGCCGTTGAACTGCACAGCCGCCTGGGTGCCGACCGTGGTCAGCGTGGGCGCTCCGACCCGATCGAAATGACCCATAGACCCGGCATTGACCCACACGGAGGACCCCGCGCTGGGGTGTCGGGCATCCAAGTCCACCAGGAGCGAGCCGGCCACCTGCACCTTGGCGCCGGCTGGCTGTACAGCGGGCAGACCCAGGACTGAGACCAGGCATGTGGCCACGACGCGGGCTAAAGAAGAACGCATGGGCAGCATCAGGGGGACTCCTCTACCAGTACGGATGTACATGCGGCCGGACCCGCTGGGTGTACAGGGCGTCGATCGCCTGCATCGTGGACTCCGGGAGCGGAGGCCTGTCCGCAGCAGCCACATTCTCGTCCACCTGATCCGGGCGCTTGGCCCCTGGGATGGCACAGGTCACTGCAGGGAACATGAGGATCCAGCGGAGTGCCAGTTGGGCCATGGACATGCCCGCAGGGACCAGTGCGCGGAGGTCCTCCACGACCTGCAGCCCCAGCCCGTAGTCCAGACCGGAGAAGGTTTCTCCCCGGTCAAAGGCCTCCCCGTGCCGATTGAAGGACCGGTGGTCGTCCGGGGCGAACCGGCTGGACCGGGTCAGCTTGCCGGCCAGCATGCCCGAAGACAGGGGCAGGCGGGCCAGGATCCCCACCTTGCGGGCCTGGGCCTGGGCAAAGAACAGGTCCTTGGGACGCTGGCGCAGGCAATTGAAGATGATCTGCACGGACTGCACGCCCGGGTATTCGATGGCCTTGAGGGCCTCCTCAACCTTCTCCACACTCACCCCGTAGTGGCGGATCTTGCCAGCGGCCTTGAGGTCGTCCAGCACCCCGAAGACCTCGGGCATGTAGTAGACCTCTGTGGGCGGACAGTGCAACTGGAGCAGGTCGATCGCCTCAGCCCCCAGGTTCCGGAGGCTTCGCTCCGCAAAGGCCGTGAGGTTCGCTCGGTTGTACCCGGCCGCCACGTGGGGATCCAGCCTGCGGCCCGCCTTGGTCGCCACATAGAAGGGCTCCCGCCTGTCCCTGCGGAGCGTGGCGAGCAGACGCTCGCTCCGCCCGTCTCCGTACACGTCCGCGGTATCGAAGAGGTTGACGCCCCTGTCCAAGGCCCGGTGCAGGGCCCTGAGGGACTCCTGGTCTGTGACCTCGCCCCACGTGCCGCCAATGGCCCACGCGCCGAAACTGACCGTGGAGACCCTCCAGCCGGTGCGGCCAAGCTCCCGATACTCCATGCTGATCTCCTAGTCCACAAGACCGGTCGTCCGGACCGTGCCGTGACACGCATGATACCCAGGGGCCCCTGCCCGGTCAATTCAGGCTTCACTGCGCGTGCCCATTCCGCAATAATACGGGCATGATGAGGATGATCCTGATTGCAGCCTATCTTGCCGCCCTCCTGGGGACCTCGGCCTCGTGCAGGAGGCGTCCGGCTCAGGTGCCTGCAGGACCTCCGCCTCCGCCGCCGCAGGCGGACACGGTCCTGGACGCGGTCAGGGCCCATGGTTGGGAGGCCTATGTGGGCCAGGGCACGGGCCTGTGGGTCCGTGTGGACACCCAGCAGCTCCTTGTGGTGCAGGCAGGGCGCGTGGCGCGCACGTACACGTGCTCCACTGCGGCCAATGGGACAGGCAGCCAGTGGGGCTCCGAGAAGACGCCCCTGGGCTGGCACGAGATTGGGGCCAAGATCGGGGACACGCTTCCGGCCGGGGCCGTGCTGGAGGAACGCCGATGGAAGGGCCGGATCTGGCAGGACACGGATACGTCAGACGAGGACCTGGTCGTGTCGAGGGTGCTCTGGCTCAAGGGTCTGCAAAGAGGGCACAACCTTGGGGGCAAGGTGGACTCCTGGGACCGGTACATCTACATCCACGGCACCAACCACGTGGCCGAGCTGGGTCGCCCGACCTCGCACGGGTGCGTGCGCATGTCTCCCACGGACGTGGTCGAGCTGTTTGACTCCGTGAGCGTGGGCTGCAGGGTCCTGATCACGGAGTAGGTCGGTCGGTCAGGCAGTGAGGCCGTAGGATAGGCTCACTCCACCCGACAGAGTGCGAGGTCAGAGGCCCCTAAGCGGCTACCCTGCCCGAACGGGTCTGGCCCAGGTGTGCAGGAAGACCCCGTCGTCCTGTTCATCTCGGACAATGGCTTCCTGCCTGTCCCCTTGACTGAGCAGAGGCTAGACCGCACCGGGATACTCGATCCACCGCTTCCCGGACATGAGAACCAAGGTACCCGACGCGGCAGTTGCGTCCATTCCACCGGCCGAGGACCGGCCCTCTCTACTTACCCCGGATCGTGGCTGTGGCCGAAGTCAGTCCATCCGACTGGGCCGTCAGTCGGATTGCCCCGGCAGTACGCTCGGACTGAACGATCGCGAGCGCCCGGCCGTGGAATGCCCTTCGAGTCTTGCCTTGGTAGGACTCGCTGCTCGTGATGTCGCCGTTGTCGAGCCCGATGATCCTCCCCGGGCCCGAGACGCCGAACGCGATGGGGTGGGAGGCGTCGGGGACGAGAATGCCCTGGTCGTCGAGGATCTGGACCTCGAAATGGGCGACGTCCTGCCCATCCGCCTGGATGCTGGGGCGGTCCGGCAGGAGGCGGATCCTTGCCGGCCTTCCCGCTGTCTTGAGTTCATGGACACAGACCTCTCGCCCGGCCTTCTTGCCCACGGCCTTGATCGTGCCGGGGGCGTAGGTCGCATTCCAGGCCATCATCCTATCCGGATAGTCCGCGAGCTCCTGAGTCCCGAGGGAGCGGCCGTTGATCGTCAGTTCAACGGTCTGGCAGTTGGTGAAGGTGACCACCTTGAGTCCCTGACCCTCGACCCCGGGAAGCGTCCAGTGCGAGACCATCTTGGGCCATCCCCAGTGGTCCTTGACGGGCTTGGGCGCGTCGACCGCCTCATGAAGCACGGCGATGTGGACCATGGGCTCATCGGACCAGACACTCCTGTGAAAATAGGAGACGGGCCTCTCAAATCCGCATGTGTCGATGAGGCTGCAGTTCCAGCCGTGGAAGGGCCACCCGCCTACCGCCTCGCCCAGATAGTCGATGCCCGTCCACACGAAGGAGCCGACATAATGGCCTTGTTCGAGTATCTTCAGATAGGGATTGACCGGGTTGAAGCCCTTGGGCGAGTCTCCCTTGCCGCTGTAGTAAGGATAGGCCTCCGTGCTGATGATCAGGCCGCCGGGAAGGGCCTGGCGGTATTGCTCGAACCACTGTTCCTGGTAGTTCAGGCCGATGATATCCGTGGCCTTCACAAAATCGAACGAAAGCTTGGGAAAGGCCGCGCAGGTGACCTTGCGCGCAGGATCCAGGGTGTGGGCAAAGTCGGTCAGCCTCTCGAGAATCTGCAGTCCCTTCTCGGTTCCCTGCTCAGCCACCTCATTCCCGACGCTCCATAGGACGATCGACGGGTGGTTCCGGTCACGTCGGATCATGGAACTCAAGTCCTTCTGCCAGTCCCTCTCGAAGTGCGGATAGTACTTGCCGCTCCACTTGTCGAAGGCCTCATCCAGGACGAGGAATCCCAAGCGGTCGCACATGTCCAGCAACTGGGGCGCCGGAGGGTTGTGGGCGGTGCGGAGGGCATTGCAGCCCATCGACTTGAGGATCTCCAGGCGACGCTCCATGGCCCGGTCCACAAAGGCGGCCCCCAGGCACCCCAGGTCGTGGTGCAGGCACACGCCTCGCAGGATCTCGGACCGGCCGTTGACCAGGAGTCCCCTCTCGGAATCCCATTCGATGGAACGGATGCCGAAGGGCGTCTCGACCACATCGACCGCCTCGTCCCCCTCCAGAATCGTACACCGGGCGAGGTAGAGTATGGGGGAGTGGGGAAACCAGCGCAGGGGATCCTTGACCACCAGATCCTGTTCGAACACACGGCCTTGCCCTGCGAGGATCTCCACACCCGCGGCAGCAGCAGCAACGACCTTCCCCTCGCGGTCGAGGATCTCCGTCCTCAGTGTACAAGACCTCGCGTCGGGCTGCTCGTTCTGCACCTCCGTTCGGACACGGACTCTGGCCGAATCGTCCGTGATGTCTGGGGTGGTGACGTAGGTTCCCCAGTGGGCGACGTGGAGGGGGTTCGTGAGGGTGAGCCAGACGTGGCGGTAGATCCCCGATCCCGTATACCATCGCGAGGTTTGGTCCCTGTTGTCCACGCGCACGGCCAGGACGTTGGTGCCGTCCCATCTGAGGTAGGGTGTCAGGTCGTACTGGAAGCTGACGTAGCCGTACCAACGATTCCCCAGGGGATGGCCGTTGATCCACACGTCGCTGTTCTTGTGGATCCCGTCGAACTGGATGAACACCTTCTGACCGCGGCTCTCCGGTTTCAGCGTGAAGGGCTTGCGATACCATCCGGTGCCTAGCGGGAAGAACCCGCCTTCTGCGCGGCTCGGATGGTCCCTCCCCATAGGACCCTCGATTCCCCAGTCGTGGGGCAGGCTCAGGATTCCCCACCCCGAGTCATCGAATCCCGGAACCTCGGCCCCTTCAGGGTCTCCCTTGAAGAACCTCCAGTCTTGGTCGAACCTCACTCTGGAGCGACCAGGGCCATGCGGCGCATCGGCCTTCATGGCCGCGACCGGACAGGCCAAGAAGACGGCCAGGGCAAGCGCCGCCCAGTGTATGCTCCATCGAGGGTGAGGCATTGCTCTCATTTCGTACGCAAGGACAAATGGGCACAGACTCATGCCTGAGCGGCTCGGCCTGGAGCAGACGTGGCGGCGGCTGATCTCCACCGACTGGTTCGGCCATCTCGTCATGGCCGGCCTGTGAGCATGCCTCCGATGAAGAGGCCGAATCCAAGGACGCTATCACAGTGGGGACAAGAATACATGATCTCCTTCTTCACCGTTCCAAGTACGTCCCTGCGCACCGCCTTGGACTCCGGCAGGGAACCGGCCTTCTCGCTCAGCGTGACGGGCTTCTTGCAGTGAGGGCACTTCGCCATATTGGGATCTCCAGTTTCCGGAGGTTGCTTTGACCGGCATCGTTGCCACGCATGACCTCCCTGCATGCAAGCCGACGAGGCAATGGCTGCCCGTTGGCCCACCAGCGGCCAGCCTAGCCCCCTTGTCCGGGCCCGTCAACCCTCGACCTTAAGGAATCCGGATGTCCGTCGGTCTTGATTTCACGGACGGTTCCAGAGAGGATAGCGGGCATGTCAGCACGGTTGTTATGCTTCTCAAACTGAACCCTGAGAGGACCGCTCCCATGAGCAGAAGCACCTGTCCCCGATCGATCGTCCTTGGCCTGTGGGTCATCACGTGCTCCGTGCCGGCTGCCGCTGGAACCGCCAATCCCTACATCGGACGCTGGGCCCTGACCATACCGGGCGGAGGTGCGGGGTGGCTGGGCGTGACGCAGGAGGACGGGTACCTGGACGCCTCGATCCTCTGGGGCGGCGGGAGCGTGGTGCCCGTGGACAGCATCTATCTGGATGGGGATACCCTGGTGGTCACGCGTGTCCAGGCCGTGGAGCGAAAGGACGCGGCCGGCAAGGTCGTGCGCAGGCAGACCTTCACGGAGACGATCCTGGCCAAGGCCTCGGGCGACGTGCTGGAATTGACCCAGGCTCAGCCGAACGCAGACGGCCGAGGCGTGCGGCGGAGCGGGTTCACGGGCAGGCGGACCCCCCCCCTGCCCCCCAGGCCGGACCTGGCCAAGGTGAAGTACGGCCAGCCGATCACCCTTTTCAACGGGAAGGACCTGGAGGGATGGAGGCTGACCGATCCGGGGCAGAGGAACGGGTGGTCCGTTCAGGACGGCTGCCTGGTCAACAGCCCGGTCCAGGAGGAGGGCAGGCCCCACGTCTCCTACGGGAACCTCCGCACGGTCGCCGAGTTCGAGGACTTCAACCTCAAGCTGGAGGTGAATGTCCCCAGGAACGGCAACAGCGGCGTATACCTGCGGGGGATCTACGAGGTCCAGGTCTGCGACACGTACGGCAAGGGCCTGGACCCGCACAACATGGGGGCCGTGTACAGCCGGATCGCGCCCACAGTCAGCGCAGAGAGACCCGCGGACCAGTGGCAGACACTGGACATCACACTGGCGGACCGCCACGTGACGGTCAAGCTGAACGACCGGGTGATCATCGACAACGAGCCGCTCCTGGGCTGCACGGGCGGTGCGCTGTGGTCCGACGAGCTGCGCCCGGGCCCGATCTACCTCCAGGGGGACCACACGGGGATCCGGTATCGGGACATCGTACTTACACCGGTTGTCCGGTGACCTTGGGCCTGCACGCGCCTGGCCGGCAATGCCCATATCCCAGACGAAGGGGACTTCATGGCCAACAGACTCGCACCCTGGCTCCTGGCAGCACTGGCCGTGTCCGGCTGCGCAACCACCGAGAGGATGGTGTACGTGTCCACCTCGTTCCATGAACCTGCAAACGAGGGGCTGAGGTTCATCTACAGCGAGGACGGATGCCACTGGACGGCCATCCCTGGGACCTGGCTCACACCCGAGGTGGGGACGCAGAAGGTCATGCGCGACCCGTCCATCGTGCTGGGCCCGGACGGGACCTATCACTTGGTGTGGACCTCAAGCTGGAGGGACGACTATGGGTTCGGCTACTCGTCCTCAAGAGACCTGATCCATTGGACGGCCCAGCGCCACATCGTGGTCATGGAGGACTACGACCGGAGGACCGGCAATGTGTGGGCGCCCGAGGTGTTCTACGACGACGACACCCGGGAATTCAGCATCGCCTGGTCGTCGGCCATCCCCGGACGGTTCGACGGATCCCACCGCCAATACTACACGACGACCCGGGACTTCGTGACCTTCTCGCCCGCCAGGTTGTTCTACGACCCGGGCTACAACTCCATAGATGGCGCGGTCCTCA
The DNA here is from genome assembly GCA_018007255.1 of Phycisphaerae bacterium. Taxonomy (GTDB): domain Bacteria; phylum Planctomycetota; class Phycisphaerae; order Sedimentisphaerales; family Anaerobacaceae; genus DTPU01. The sequence goes on from JAGOQT010000012.1 coordinate 23,267, forward strand.
AACGGGGCAAGGGCGACTATGTCCTGGCCGTGAAGGACAACCGCAAGCCGGGGTACAGCCACATCCACGTCGCGTTCGGTCCCACGGCCGTGGGGCCCTGGGGCAACGAGTCGGAGCCGTTCACCCCCGAGTGGGCAGAGGGTCCCACCTGGGCCAAGGTGGGCGACGCCTACCTGATCTACTACGACCTCTATCGCCAGTTCAAGTACGGCGCAGTGCGGACCCAGGACTTCGTGACCTTCACCGACATCACGGACACGATCCGCGTGCCCGAGAAGCACAAGCACGGGACGATCTTCATGGCGCCCGAGCGGGTCGTCAACAGGTTGATCAGGGCAGGCGGATCAGGCCTTCGGACAGTCCGGCTATAGGGTCCACCCCTCGCGGTAGGCCCGGCGCAGGTATGCGTTGGCCTCGGGCAGGTTCGTGACCGCCATGTTGGGGCCGTCCCACAGGAGCCTGGCGCGGACCAGTCGCTCCTTAAGGGCCGGGCGCAGGGCCACGTTGCCCAGGAGCACGACCTGGGCCAGGAGCCCGGCGTGGTCGAAGTTCGACCCTGCGGCCTTGCCCCCCTTGCACGCCGCGATCCACTCTGCATGGTGGCCCGGAGAACGCTCCAGCCTCTGCGGCGGCTTGCCGTAGGCCTTGGCACGAGACTCGGGGATGAGCCGGTGCCCGAGCATCTTACCCTTGTCACCCACGTACAGGGTCCCTCCTGTGCCCCACTGCAGGCCCTCATCCAGTTCCCGCGGCCGAGGGGGCTTCATGCCGCCGTCGTACCAGTGGACCTGGACCGGGTCCATCCCCTCCCGGGCAGGGAACTCGTAGGTCACGCGGGAGGCCACAGGGTAGGTCTCGTCGTTGACCCGCGTGCAGCAGGCCTCCACGCTCGTCGGATGGCCGAGCCTCAGTGCCCTGAACACCGGGTCCAGCTCGTGGCACCCGATGTCGCCCAGTGCCCCGGTCCCGAAGTCCCACCACCCCCGCCAGACAAACGGGGCATAGGCGGGGTGATACGGTCTTGCCGGCGCAGGCCCCAACCACAGGTCCCAACTCAGGGTATCGGGTACGCCGGGGGTCTCTCGCGGACGGTCCACGCCCTGGGGCCAATACACGCCGTGGATGCCCTGCATGGGCCTGTCCGTCCACACGTGGACCTCGTGGACCTGGCCGATGGCCCCGTCCCAGATCGTCTCACAGATCAGGCGGGTCTCGGGCGAGGCCTGGCCCTGATTGCCCATCTGGGTCGCCACACCCCGCTCGCGCGCGGCCTGCGCAAGGGCACGGGCCTCGTACACCGAGTGGGTCAGGGGCTTCTCGCAGTACACGTGTTTGCCCTGCCGGATGGCCGCCATGCAGGCCACTGCGTGTGTGTGATCCGGGGTGGCCACCATGACGGCGTCGATGGCCTTGCCCTCCCTGTCCAGCATCTCGCGGAAGTCGCGGTATCGCCTTGCGCCGGGGTACCGGCTGAAGGTCTCCGCAGCGCGGTGCCAGTCCACGTCGCACAGGGCCACGATGTTCTGGTCCTCCAGCTCCTTGAGGTCATCCGCTCCCCTGCCGCCCACGCCGATCCCGGCGATGTTCAGCCTCTCGCTGGGCGGCACATACCCCGCCCCACCCAACACGTGCCGCGGAACGATCGTGAACGCCGCCGCTGCCGCTGCCCCACCCAAGACCTCCCGTCTGGACATCTTCTGCTCCGTCATTCTCGGCCCTTTCGCATGCCCCATACACACCGGGGCCGGTGCCCACAGGACACCGGCCCCGGTCTGGTCTTCCGCAGAATCAACCGTACAACACCCGGGGCGTCCCGTTATGGCGCGACCCGTATCAGTCGGATGTCGTCGATGTACAACTTGCCGGCACCGCCGGCCTTGGGCGCGGCCCTGTCCCCCACCCCCACGGTCAACTTCTTGATCCGCGTGATGTCGACCCCTGCCGAGGTCAGGACGCTCAGGGGGACATTCAGGGACTTCCAGGCGCCCGCGGCGACCGCGTTTCGATCCTCGTGGCTGACGACCTTGGACTTGCCCGCGCTGTCCTCGACCACCACGTAGAAGGTGTCCGGGGTGTTCCCCGCGGGCTGGGCCACGCCGATGTCCGTGGGCTGCCAGGACGCACCGGTCACCGCCCCGGTCGTGGCGATGTTGGAGAACTCACCGACGGTAGCGATCGCCGCATCGTGGCTGCAGACCGCCAGGCCAATGTAGCAGTCCGTTCCCATGGGCACGGACTGCGGGTTCCAAACCATGGAGGTCCAGGTCTTGCCGTCCGGCGAGTAGGAGGCCTTGAAGTCGTTGCCCGTGCGCTCCAGCTTGATCCAGACCGGTGCCTGCAAGGCCATCTGCTCCGGCGTGGCCACACTCGTGTCGCTGGTCGCGTCGCCGTTGGCCGTGGCACGGATCCTGAACCGCACGCCGTGCCGGCTCGTCAGGAAGACGCCGGCATAGGCTGCCCCTGGCGTGAGGTCCCCCCGGATCACCAGACCGGCCAGAGACCACTCATGGGCATCCACCAGGCTGTCCACCCGCGCGACGATCGTCCCGTTGCCGCTGAGCGACCTGTACGCATAGTGGAACTCATCGGCCGTCTTGAAGATGTCCGTCCCGATCCCGTTCATCACGATCCCGTCGGCCCCAACGGCCTGGAAGGAGGTCGGGGTGCCCCAGAAGGACACCGCCAGGGTGTTGGCCCCACCGCCGACGACCCACGACTGGGGCGTGGCCCACTCGCGTGTGGTCTCGGAGTAGAACGGGGACTTGGAGTTGTCGTACTCAAACGGCATGGACTGCTTGCCCGACCGGACGGTGGTCTGGTCGGCAAACGGAGCATTGAGATTGCCCACCGTGGAGCCCGTGCCGTTGCCGCCGGCCGCGGGCACGCCGCACTCGGCGGACCCGCTGTTGCCGTATCCGTCCAACCACTTGAAGAAGATCCGGTTGCAGACGTCGTCGTAGGCCTCGAAGTCATCCACCGTGGAATGGTCCGCGGTCGAGAAGCTCCACACCTGGCCTGCCCAGGAGGTGGGGGTGGCTGCATCATTGACCTCATTGACCTTCCAATAGTAGGTCCGGCCGTACTCGGGGGACCAGGAGCTCAGGCTGTCCTGGTGCCCGGTCAGGGACATGACCGGGGCCGTGCCGTTGTCCACGGCGTCGCGGTCCGTACCCAGGACCAGCTCATGCCTGGCCGCCTCGCGTCCAGGCCGCCAGTTGAGCGTCGCATTCAGGGCCACCCCCGCGGCCCCATCGACCGGCTCCGGCAAGTAGGACTGCACGGGCACATAGAAGAACCGCACCTCACTGAGCCCGCACTGGGACGCGCCCCAGGTGGCGTTCACCGTCAACTTGACGTACTTGGCCGGGGCACCGCCGAAGTCCACGGTCGTGTTGTGGGCATACCCGTCCTTGCCGGGTCCCGCCTGAAACTCCGGCACGCCGGCCAGGGCCGTCCAGGTCGTCCCGTCTGTGGAGACCTCGATGCCCACCGTCTTGGCCCCGAAATGCATGATCGGCTCGGCCGTGGCATTGCAGTTCCACACCCACATCTGGTGGAGCTTGTAGACCCGGTCGAACTCGTACTGGATCCAGGGCGGCGA